>PKCL01000442.1 GCA_002862165.1 Planctomycetaceae bacterium | reverse complement strand
GATCTGCATAATAGTTTCGCAATTCAGATTACCGATCGTGTGTGGGAGTTCTGTTCTGGTCCACATAACTCAGTCAATCATGTGCCGAGCCTCGATGAAGACAATAGGCCGGCGACTGGTATTTATAACTCTGGTGGTCAACCATGTGATATTCGTTGGTCAACTTATGTTCTTGAAGACCTCCCACGATTACAGCGTCTCTATCCACACTATCTGGTTGTGCAGATCAACAATGTGTTCAATATGCCACAACAATTAGGTGGTGAGCGACTGGTTGCATACCCTCATCCTCAGGTGATTTTCCAGTATCATGAAGGACGGACTGGAAAAATGGTTTATGCCGAGTCCGTGGTGTTGCCACGATAAGCCAGCGTCAACAGAAGCAAATCAGTGCATTGTGCAAGGTGGGTTCTTATCGCTTGAAATTCGGTCCCCTACCTTTGCCACGCGAAAGGGTGTACGCCAGGAGATTAAGCACCTCTTCCTCATTCAATTGGTCGAGGAGACCAGCCGGCATGAGTGATTGAGTCGCAGGAAACATTTCCTCGATATCGGACCGCTTGATTACAGCGAACTTTGTTGCATCTTCAGGATCCGTAACAACTGTTATCTCGTCATCCGTCTCATTGACAAGTCGTCCTGTGTAGACCTTACCCTGCACCGTTTGGATGACATGTGCCTGGTACTGATCGCTCACAACCTTACTCGGGTGGATCATTGCCTCAACAAGATCCTTCATCTTGAATCGACCTGCAGCCTGCGTCAGATCTGGCCCAGTGGCACCACCATCACCATCGAAGCGATGGCAGACAATACAGCGTGCGGCCGCAAAGGTTCTCTTTCCGTGTGCAAAACTTCGGCTATTTTTTTTCATACCGGTTTTCACAGATTCAAGCACCGAGTCCAGAGTCCATTTCTGACCCGGTCCTTCTGTCTTTGGAAGTGTTGGTGCAACATAGGGTTTGCGTATTCCAAGTGTCTCAAGAGCTAGCTTTTCATTTTCGGTAAAGCCCTTGAGGCTTTCTGTTTCGATGTTGGAAAGGAACTTTCGATAGCTATTGCCACCCGTCCATGTTTGTGCCTGATTCAACCAAGTGAAAAAAGCTTTTCTGTTGGTGAGTGACCACAGGTCTTTTTCATTTACCGTCCGCAATATATAGGCGTAGTGAATCTGTAGAAGATCCGTCCGATTCTTGAGCACTCCCGTCACCGCACGGCCATATCCAGCATTCCGCTTTGCAATACGCTCAAGATCGACCAGATTCGGCGCCAGGTTTGTTTCACTCGAGGTCTGAGTTGCTAAAAGACCGATTAATTTTGAGACGATCTCTGGTGCCCGCACGGCCACGAGCAAACTCGATAGTGCTCGATTTAGTTCTCGATAGTCATCTTTCACATCTACAACATGGATATCTTTCGTAAATGCAGAATCTGTTTGAGCCCAGGTATTCTGTGAACGCGTTACTACTGCCTGTTTCCATTGATGATCATTGGATGCAGAACCTTCGAGTCTTCCAGAAGTCCATTCCCAAGAGTCATCGGATCCGATGACCGTTTCACAACCATCTTTTTGTCGTATTCGGAGGCTCAGCTTCAGTGCAGCTGGTCCATCAATGTTAGTGAGAGAAACTTGAAGAGTGTTCGTTCCTTCGTTGAAAAGTGCCGTTATGATCTTATGCACTGGATACATCCAGTCTTTGCACGATGTGACCTTCTCTCCATTCAGAAAAATATCACCACCGTTATCGGTAGCAGCCACGAGATGTGCAGATGCAATCGGTCCAGTGAGAGAAAATGTTTTTTGAAAAGTCAGTTGTTCACCAGGGTGAGATTGTGCTTGTTCGTTTGACCAGATCCACCGCGCGTCAGAGGGTTGGGTTGAAGGTGATTCGTTCGTTGTTGTTTCAGCTGGAAAAAGTGGCATGAACTTTTTTGCCAGCTGCTGTTTTTGGTCGGCTGTTGGTGGGCCAAGCCGTACAAGTACAAGTTCATAGGCCCTTACGAGATCGAGAAGTGTGTCTTTGTTCAGGCTCTTTACATCGATGGCATCAAGGGCAGCGAGAACAGCTGGCTGTGCTGACTGTTCTGTCTGTCGTGCGACAGCAATTGCTCCGTTTATACGGGCTACTGAGTCGGACGATGCAAGTGCTTTTGTCTGCCATGTATCAACTAGTTGATGCTCAAGTGCAATGCGGGCTGCGTACCGAATAAAGCGATCGGGGTGGCCAAGATGTTTTAGTGCCAAGGCAACGGCTGCGGTCGGATTTTTTTGCGGGACATGAAAAGTTTCCAGCTGTCGTCGCAGCTGTCGTTCAGCAGTGCCGATTACATTTTTTGCATCGACTGGGTGAGTCGGTTCTTTTCCTGTATAGGTGACTCGATATAGTTCACTCTGACCACCACGGCCACCAACGGCAAAGTAGATCGCACCATCCTTACCTATTGTCATATCTGTTAGAGGTAGTGCGTTCCGTGCAACAAATTCTTCTTTCTCTGCGGTATATGTTGAGCCCGATGGCGTGAGGTGAATGGCGTACATGGTCCCGAATGTCCAGTCGCAAATATAAAAAGCCTTCTGATACTTTGCAGGAATCTTTGCACCGTATCCAAAGGCAGCTCCTACTGGTGAGCCAGGTCCAATATCGACAAGGGCCGGCAGGCTATCTGGATATGCAGCTGGCCATTTTGCAGTACCACTGCGCCATCCTAGTTCGCTTCCACTTGTTGCATGATTGACTCGGGTTGGTCGATACCACGGCATACCAAAGTCCCATTCCATATCGGCGTCGTATGCAAATATTTCACCATCGGCATTGAATCCAAAGTCATACGGGTTCCGATAGCCTGCACTCCAGATTTCCCATGACTTTCCTTCGGGGTTGGTGCTGACGATATAGCCACCCGGTGCCAGTTTGCCAGTTGCGTGGCCGTTGCCATCCCACATTCGAGGAATGATCTGATCCTCATCCCAGTTGGCTGGTAATCGACTGGTGCCATTTGCATCCAGCGTCACGCGACGCTGGTTGGGGCGAATACCTGCCATGGTTTGTGGTTCGGTGACATTGGTTGTTTTGAATGGAAGCGGCGTATGGTTGCCGCAGATAATGAACAGTCTTTTCCCGTCGGGCGAGAGCAAGATGTTATGGGCACCGTGTTCACCGCCCGGTGCGATGTCATGTAGCTTTTCGACATGGTCCGGCAGGCTGTCACCATCTGAGTCAGTGAGTCGAAAAAGGCCATGAAAACCACTCCCATTACAGACAGCGTAGAGGCTATCAAAAGCCCAGAGCAGTCCTTGTGCACCGGAGAGTGCAGCTGGGACTTTCTCAACAACAGTTTCAGTTGATCCATCAAGCGTGGCAGGGGTAATTCGAACAAGTCCTTTTTCCTGTTGGTCGCATGCGTAGAGTCGACCTTGTGGATCACTTGTGAGTGAAACCCATGAGCCAAGTTCATCTCGCGGAACGTCAAAAAGTTTTTCAACCTGATACCCAGCAAGTACATGAAAGCTGTCTTGTTCACTGTCATCTGATTGTCCCGCTGTGACAGTCGGCATCACTACACGATTTTGTTTCCATGTTTGATCCGCAGCGCTTGTATTGTGAAAGCTACTAAAGAGACAGAAACAGCAAAAATACATAAAATTTTTCTGGGAACATCGCGTTGTCATAATAATATCTCTAGAAGCCACAGACAGTACGTTTGTGTCGGATGCAAGCTAAGTCTTATAAAATAAGAATGGCAATAGACCGGATATTCTTATTTATGTTTCATGGTAGGCGATCAAAGTATCTGCTCAAACAAATAAATCGGCTTATGTATTCAAAAAACTTTGCATTGGGACAGCACACATCAATGAGACAAATCACTCACGTGTGTGCATGGGAGTATGCAGTCCTGCATGACACGAAACACATGCTCTCAATTTTGATGAGAAGATAAGGATTTTTGTGTCCAGTTTCTAATTTCTAAGGACAACAACACGCAACGGTAGGGGTGGAGTCTTCTTGCATGATGCTCACCTTGGACTTGAGGCACGCTGGTAAAAGGCAGCCCTGCTGGTGTTTATTATCGATACATCATTCTTGCTGGTTTTGATTGAAGACCAACTGTATTTACTGCAATGATTTGATACCCCGTGAGTGGTGCACCTTTTGGAATGACGTACTCCATCTTTGCAAGAGGTTGTGTTGGTGTGTCGCTATACAAAAGATTCTGAAAAAGTGGCCGTCCAAATTTGTTCTCTGGTTTTTCTGGGATATTGGCAAATCTTTTTCCGATACGCTTTACGATGAAGTGGGAAAGACCACTTTCGAGATCAGCCTCACACGACCAGA
>PKCL01000105.1 GCA_002862165.1 Planctomycetaceae bacterium | reverse complement strand
GCGCCAGTTTGTAGGCTCTCTTTCCACCAATCTTTTTCGCTGAATAGACACACGGAAGTTGCTGAATAACACCACATTGATTGCTGACCGATGCGACCACCTGATCGAGCGAAGGGTGTTTTGGATCGCTCTCGATAGTGAGTTCCGTCTCTAGATCATCTGATGGGCTTGATCGTCCGAATAAAAAAGAGACTGAGTAGGCCTTTTCCTGCTGATGTATAAAGTCAACGAGTTTTGTTGCATGCCCCACGCATACGACGACAACTCCTGCAGCCAGTGGGTCCAGTGTTCCAGCGTGGCCTACAGTTTTTGTAGAAAGCGTTCGCGATACGGAATCAACCACGCGTCGTGATGTGACGCCGGGTGGTTTATCAACCACTATGACACCATGTACATCAGAATGAGTCATGTGTTTTTGCCCGCTAACACAAATCGAAATGAATATAGATTTGCAACGTGATCTGGAGAAGCATTCATTAAATACAAATGTCTTTGGATGACCTGTGGGCTCTCTACAGCTCCGGCAACAAGCCGCTGGAATTTTTCATCCACAAAGGTACGAGTTTTCTCTAGATCAGAATGCGCATGGCCTAAGGGGAATAAAATCCGATCACTTTCAAGCTTACCAAGCCGACTATGAGTAATAGAAACGCACGTCGGCAGTCCTTCAGGATAGAGTCGGTCATATTCAGGACCACCGTGCACTATATTTATTTTCTGCATAATTGCGTGGACGCCGACATCGGCTAAAGCGGCCTCCGAATAGTCTTCCGGTAAGAGCATTCCCTGCGACCATCCAAAGTTCTTCCGATCTGGCGAACCCATACGCTCAGCTTTTTGAAGTACCGTTGCAAGAATGAATGGCAGAGAATGATCGGCCGACTGTCTAGTATGGGGGGTACGCTTGGCTGGGTCAGCAATAATTGAAAATGCTGGTTCGTAGATTGTTACATTGATCGTCTGAATATTTTTGATGTCTTCAGCGAGCGACGGGTTTTTCTGAATGATATCAATGACTGACTGTATAGCAGCAGCTGACTGATGCTCGTACAGGCCAAGCTTGAAGTGCATGGCATGAATAGCAAATGCGTTGCCCGACTCACCAAGTTCTAGATCAAAAGGACTCATGCCGCTCTTGCAGGGCTCATTGAAACAATAAAGCGCAAGTGGGTTTCGAAAAATATCCTTGGGACCTTGAAAGCCATGAAGGGCACGATGTGCTGCCATGACTGCAGTTTCAGCCGCAAAGGCAGCAGACGCTCCTTTGCTGTCAGATAGCTGGTGGCCTGAACGTAGTGCCCGAAACGGGACATACTGCGAGACAACCAGTCCAATTGCTGATTCAATTTCTGCTGAGGTTCCTCCTAATGCAGCGGCATACACTGCAGCGCAAGCAATTGCACCGTGATGCACATGATCAATCGCGTACTTACGCAAAGGAAAAACCTCTGCGAGCCGTCCCCGGATCTCATCGATGAGTAGCATTAATCGTAGCGTGTGGTTTCCGTCCAAGCCGGCTTCACGACCCGCTGCTATAGCCACTGGATAAAAGTCATTATGTCCAAACTCACCCGCCATCCGGCCTGAGTTTTTGTCATATCCAAAATTTGTTCCGTTCGAGTCCCATTCTCTCACCGCCGACACATTGGCAGCTACACCTTTTGCAGTATCGACTGGGTTTGATGAACCAAAACAAATCCCTCCTTTTGAAGTGCCAGCTGGCTTGGTCCGTAGTGCTTCGTCACGAAGCACTGTACACGCATTGGCTCGGTGGTGAATGGCTGAAATCGCACAACCCACACTGTCCAGATGAAAGCGCTCAAGGAGGTCGAGTGTTTCGATAGAGATATTTTTTGGATTGAATAGGAAATTACGACAGTAGTCACCTATGCCCCGTGCCTGATTTGAAGACGCAGGGAGCAGGCATTTCGTTCCTTCGATTGGTAACTCCTGTTTTTGCAAGACCTTCACTACCTTTCAAAAGCTCATCTGAAAGAAACTATTTTAACCGTTTCAATAGTTACGCCTACGTGGATAGACTAGCTAATTATGGAAGAACAGCATATCGGTCCTTACATACTGATCAAACGTCTTGGCCGAGGCGGCATGGGCGCTGTCTATGAGGCAAGGCATGGTGAGACAAATGACCATGTTGCCGTCAAAGTACTTGCGTCACATCTAGCGGATGATGTAGGTCTCAAAGAGCGTTTTGAGGCTGAGATTCAGACGCTCAAGCCACTGCGATGCCCAGGCATTGTTCAGCTCATAGCCTATGGTGAAGATGATGGGCAGCCATACTTTGCAATGGAACTCGTAGAGGGCCAAAGCCTGGAAAAGCTTATCCGCGGCGGTCGGAAGTTTTCAGCTGAGGAAGTTGCTGGCCTTTCGATTGAAATAGCACGGGCACTGAAAGTCGCACATAATCATGGCATTATTCACCGTGACCTGAAGCCAGCTAACCTGCTCGTCGCAGATGATGCTGTTAAAGCAGGAGCACGAATAAAACTTGCAGACTTCGGTATTGCAAAGTTGTTTGGTGCTGCGAGTCAGACAGCCCATGGCAGTATCGTAGGAACTGCTGAATTCATGGCCCCCGAACAGGCTGCTGGGAAAATCCTTGATGCCCGGGCAGATCTCTACACACTTGGTCTTGTTATGTTCACGATGATTGCAGGCAGGCCTCCTTTTCGAGGAACTCAATTAACGGAAATAATTAGCAAGCAGCTCAGGGATATACCGCCCCGCCTTAATAGCCTCGATCTTGATATTCCAGATGAACTCGATGCCCTGATCGCGGAACTTCTTGCAAAAGATCCCACGAAAAGGCCTGCAAGCGCACTCGCTGTTGGCCGTCGCCTTTCCTCGATAAGGGAATCACTCTCCGGCAAAGGTACAGAGGAGCAGAAACGACTTGCTAGCGATGCTCCATCTCTCATTATAAAGCCGAATGTTGACCCAAATACTCCGACAAAGCATGACCGTTCATCTGCTCTGACGCAACCACCAACACATGCTGCGAAGGCCCCACAGGCAAGCATTTCGTCGATTGACTTATTAGCGGAGACAAAAGATAAAACACGGCTGACTGCCGAAGGAAATACACTAGAAAGTATCGACGCCACCACTGAACACCCTCGTTCTTTGGGTGCAAACGATCGTGATATTGAGACGTCGGAATCATTAGAATGTGTGACGGCTGCAAAGAAGCAAACCCCCAAAGCCGTGAATACTGGAGACAGCCATCACAAATCAGCAGAACATGAAATTCCACTCCATCACCGGCCGACAAAACAAGCTGTCGGGAATGTAGAGAAACAGGCTGCAAGTAATGACATAGATCCTGCGGCAGAGACACTAGTAGACAAGCCAGAACGCCGATTTGTAACGGTAGAGGATCTCGACAATGCAGCTCGGAGAAAAGATGATCAGCACCGTTCAAATTTAGTTCGCATCGATACCCTCATTACATTTATCACAGTAGCACTTGGGCTTGTGGTTGCATATTGGGTGACTCGGCCCAGAACTGCTGATCAGTTATTTCAGACGATTACTGCAGAATCGCAGAGTGAAGACCCAGATTTAAGAAGTATACGGACCGAACTCAATCAATTTCTTGATCAGTACCCGGCGGATAAGCGAGCGGCTTCGATTGCTTCACTCCAGCAGGAACTACGAGTCGACATACTTGAGGCGAGGATGCGACGGAGAGTGATTGGCCCGCGCAATGTGTCTGCTATTGAACGAGATTACCGATCAGCGCTTACGCGAGAAACAGAGAGCCCCACAGCCGCGCTTAAAGCAATGGAGGCCGTACTGACTTTATACCCCTACAAGCAATTACAAAGCGATGACATGTATTCTGCAGTGGACTATGAGATCTGGCTCAAATTGATTCAACGCCAAATCAAGCGGCTCGAACTGCCCGCTAAAATAGAGCAGGAAGAAGATATTGCACGCGCAACCAAGGTGGTCGATGAGGCTAATGAACTCTACGATCAAGCGTTGGCGAAAGACAACTCTGTAAATGCTGACAAACTCCAGGAACAAAGCCGTCGCATGCTGCAGAGCGTCATTCAGACATATAGTGGACGACCGCATGCGGGCGATATCGTTCAAGCTGCCAGGCGTGCCTTAGAAACCAACACAAAAAATACTGCAGAACGTAAAAACTAAAGGAATCGCAGAATGACCGCTACTCGTAAGCTAAGCCATGGTGCTTTCCAACGTGCTCAAAAACTAATTCCTGGTGGGGTTAATTCACCAGCGAGAGCATTCGGGGCAGTGGGGGGCGAGCCAATATTTTTTAAGGAGGGGTCTGGCCCATATCTTACGGATATTGATGGTGAGAC
>PKCL01000174.1 GCA_002862165.1 Planctomycetaceae bacterium | reverse complement strand
GTATTTGAATCCGCTTGATCCAGGCAGTAATTCATTCCTCAAGAGTGAAAAAGAAGATACGCCCGAGTTGTCATACGTAAAAACTATCTGTATGGATGAACTACTGCCTGAGTGTATCAAGAACGAGGCAGCAGCTCTAATCATAAAACTTGATGTAGAAGGTTCAGAAGTTGATGTCTTGAGAGGAGCTGAAAAATTTTTACAGGCTCATCAACAGGTACTTTTACTGGTTGAAGATTTCGTTAATCCAGTAATATGCCAATACCTGATCGATACTGGATGGCATCGCGTACAAAAAAAACGCCATATAATAGCTTTTGGTCTCGCTAATTTGTTGTCGTTTACGAAGTCAAGAGATGCGATAACGTATCAGCGATAAGTTCACTCGGCTTTATATGAATGGCTGGAAGGCAATCAGCCCGGAGGGCTGCACGGTTTATAAACTACTAGCCCACCACACTTTTCTCCATTTACTCTCTTAAAGCATTCCATAGAAAGATCTGCTGGGTCTGAAAAAATCTTTTGCTTACTAGTCTTATAGTCACATTTACTGCAACTTCCTTGAAACCACTCCCCATTTCCTGGAGCCAGCTCAGAGCTTGCAGCAACAGGGACAGCAACGACAGAACACAATTGTGCAAATGCAACCGATGCGAAAAAATATCGATTCGTTTGGATTATTTTTGCGTCAATCGAGAGCAAATCGACACATTTTCGACACATTTTTTGTCGAATTAGCAGTTTTCCCACTATTTTTGTGGAAAAATTAGTACCCCCACGGGGAGTCGAACCCCGGTTTTCGGACTGAGAATCCGATGTCCTAGGCCACTAGACGATGGGGGCGTGACCGTGCAGTTTGACGGTACCGTGCATGACCCGACTTTTCAAGCCTGCATGCCAAATGCTCCGAAGGACATCACTCTGTGTTGGGCCGAGGCCGAGATGGCGGCCGCAGCGGAGGCCGACGGCCAGTTCGAAACGAACGGGCTCGTCCAAGCAAGAAACCGACTCCTAAACCAAATGCTGCCAGCGCTCCTGTCACTGCCCACACTCGACGTGAGACAATCCGGTCAATTTCCTCGCGATCAAGTGATGCCTTCAGCATTGCTGTCGCCGATGCAACCGTACTTGCAGGTGGATTTATCTCCGTATTGATTTTTGACGCAGAAAAAGATGTCTTCGCAAGACGATCCTTCGAAAACTTCTGACCAAAAGATGTTTCAGGATTCCAGGCAAGAGGCAGTGCAGCCGCACGAGACGAAGAAGTTGCCTGTGCTGCCAATGGCTCAACAGCTTCGAAAAGTTCACTTGAAGTCTGAAACCGACTCTCTTTATCTTTCTCTAGCAATCGCTCGATAACACCAGCAACTTCTGCCGGAAAGTCAGGCCGCACGTTTCGTAGTGACTCAAGCGGTTCCTTCGCGTGTGCAAGCGCTACGGCAACACCTGTTGTTCCCCGAAAAGGTGGCTGGCCAGTGACAAGATGATAGGCCGTCGCTCCGAGCGAATAGAGGTCGCCACGAATATCAACTTTCCCACCATGCGATTGCTCCGGGCTCATATACAGCGGCGTGCCCAACGCCATGCCTGTCTGTGTCAGTTCCAGATTATCGTGAAGAACTCTCGCCAGCCCAAAGTCAGCAACCTTTACTTCACCCCGAGGTGTTACAAGCAGGTTCTCTGGTTTGATATCTCGATGAACAACACCACCACTTTCCGCACACTCAAGTGCCGCCGCTACCTGCATCAAGAGGCTCAGTATCGCCTCAGCCCCTAATGGCCCCTGCTCCTTGAGCCACGCCCGTAGTGACGGACCGGCAACAAACTCTTCAGCAAGAAAATGGACACCTTCAATACAGCCGACTTCATGAATCTGCACAATGTTGCCATGAATCAGCGCCGCAGCAGCACGTGCTTCCTGTGCAAAACGGTCGACGGCCTCCGCGTGCAGCAGTGTTGCGGGGCGTAAAACTTTTACCGCCACACGACGGTTGAGCGAAAATTGCTCCGCCAGATACACGTCTGCCATACCACCACTTCCAAGTTTATGAAGGAAGCGATATCCTCCGAGGATGCGACCTGTAAGGTCGCTACCAAGTGATGTGGTGTTTGGTTGGTTCTGCATACGGCCTTGTCTGCTATCGGGTCGGGTATCAGGTCAGTCGGGTCAGGTATCAGGTCAGTGAAAACACCTTTTTAGCGTAGCATGAATGATCCTAACTTAGTATCTCGAGAAGGAGAACGAATGGCAAAACCCTCTGCCAATGAATTGCAAAAAGCTGCTGAAGCAGTCGATCTTGATGGCTTCGACTACGAAGTCACACTCGAAACTTCAGCTGGCCCTATACGGCTCATGCTCGATGCTACAAATGCTCCGGGACACGTCCGCAACCTTGTAGCACTCGCAGAAAATGGCTTTTATGACGCCGGGTGTTTCCACCGCATTATCCCCGGCTTCATGATTCAAGGAGGCTGCCCTGAAGGAAGTGGTCGTGGCGGCCCCGGATATGAAATCGATGCAGAATTTAACGACACACCACATGAGCCGGGCGTCCTATCGATGGCACGGACAAGTGACCCGAACTCAGCAGGCAGTCAGTTCTTCATCTGCCTTGAAAAGGTCTCACATCTCGACGGTCAATACACCGCATTCGGTCGCACTGCAGATGACGCGAGCCTGCAGGTTGTCAAAGCCATTGGCGCTGTTCCAACTGGTGCCGGTGACAGGCCTCAGCAAGATGTGACAATCACCAAGGTCGTCGTTAATAAAAAAGCGAAAGCCTAACTACCATCATTCCGCTCGTCGGAAAAGGTGCGCTTGAGCCAGGCATGAGGCCTCACTCAAGCGTGCCTGTTTTTTTAAGAGTCTCACGAAGCCCGCTGACGACTTCGCCAAATAAGCCGGAGGCCAAAAAGCATGAGGGACAGGCCACCCAGCGCAGTGAGCACCGTTTTTGTATTTGTAAACAGATTGACTTGCGCCCAGACCGCATCTGGTATGTGTAAATCTCCTATCAGTGACCAGGCCGTGACCGGTTGCTGAATGACTGGCTGATAATACACCTGACCTGCTTGTTGTGTTGGCTGCCCCAGTGCGGAAACTGCAGCTGGGTACACACGAACGCCCTGCTGAGCGGCACGAGCGGGTCGTGGTGTCTGCTGAAGAGATTGTGGCGCCTGGTTTTGAATCTGCTGGGGCATTGTTTTTTGAGCAACATCCTGTGGTGGTGGCTGAAAACCATCCGATCCCACACTCGCAAGAAAAATCCGTAGCCTGCTCACACAACTACCAATTGTCTTACCATCACCTTCGCCAAAAAGAACACCAGCCAGCCTACCCTCAGTATCAAGAATCGGGCCTCCGGAATCACCCTGCCGGGCCGGTGCCTGCAATTCGACAAGTTCCTTCGGATACCCTGATCCCGGTGAAAGATATTCTGTGCAACGTCCTCTTTGCTCTCGATAGGCACCTCTTCCGTATCCTGCAATGCAGAGGGCCTCACCTTGAAGTGGGTTCCGCGGTGCTAACTGCACGGGGGTCGCCTTGGGTTTCCATATTGAAATAGCTGCCAGATCCCAGGCTTCATCAAACCGAATCACAGTTCCTGCCGACTGAAAGCCATCTGCAAACTGCACTAACACGGCCGACCGGCTATCTCGAATCACATGCCAATTGGTCAGCACTAAACCCTGAGATCCATTTATGTCTACCAGAACACCAGACCCCAACGACACGCCTGAAGACTCTGGGGCTATAATTCTTGCAACAGCCGGATGCGGTGTCTGACCGCTTAATAAGTAATCAGAAAAAAGCTCTGGATCGAAGGGTTGTGTATGCCGTCCTCCACCCCAGCCAGTAGCACCAAAAGGTTGCTGGCCATATGCTCGGCCCGTATTCCCACCAAGGTTCGTTGCAAGCACAACACCAAGAAAAACAAGAACGCAGATCTGTTGAAGAACTTGGTCCACGCTCAGGCCGGGTTGTCGCATCATTTTCTCCAGCCGGCTTGAAACCAAGCACTTACTGAGACATCTTTCGCGAAAGTTGTCGTTCTCGCTCCCGGAAAACAATCTTCCGCAACAGTTCCTCGCGCAACCGTCTCAACTCTTGCAAGGGCAGCCCTACGTTGGTTCCTGGACTCTGTTTGGCATGATTGACTCTGCCACTTTTCAGCAAGCTTGTTGCATGGCTCATACCCGCCTCCATAAAGCATAGTGACGCCCGGCCCCACCGCGTCAATCATATGAAATCGGTTCGTGAGAGAACGATAGATAAGCTGGAAATACCATGGCGTTACAACCAGCACGACCGCTAAAGCCACCGGTTCATAACAGCCTGGTTAATAACCGCCTGTGGTGG
>PKCL01000254.1 GCA_002862165.1 Planctomycetaceae bacterium | reverse complement strand
TCTCTGTTTCAAAAACATCAAGCGCAACTCCAGCGAGCACGCCACTTTCCAGGCCCTCAAGCAATGCCTCCTCATCATAAATTCCACCTCTCGCACAATTAACCACTCGAACTCCAGGCTTAAGCAAGGACAACTCCTCTTTGCCAATTAAATGCCGAGTATCATCAGTGAGCGGAGTGTGAACGGTTAAATAATCAAGTTCCGGCAGCATTTCCCGAACGCTTCCAAATAATTCAACGCCAAGTTCACCGGCTCTCTCTGCTGCCAGAAATGGATCATAAACAACCACTCGCATATCAAACGCACGGGCACGACTGGCCACGGCTTGTCCAATACGTCCCATGCCGACAATCCCGAGCGTCTTGCCTGCCAATTGGACGCCCATGTACTTACTTCTATCCCAACGTTTTTCACGGAGGCTTGCATCAGCGGGAGCAACATTCCGAGAAAGAGCTAAGAGAAGCGTAAACGCATGCTCAGCTGTGCTTACAGTATTTCCCGCCGGGGTGTTCATGACCACAATCCCCTGGCGAGTCGCTGCCTGCTTGTCAATGTTATCTGTACCAACTCCAGCACGGACAATAGCACGAAGGCGATGATTCCCTGCGAGGACGTCTGCTGTTATTTTAACTCCACTTCGACAGATAGCGCCGTCATGACTGGCCAGTGCTTCTTTTAATTCTTGACCTGACAGACCTGTCTTCACCTCATAGGAAATCCCTAATCGGCCTGCCGCATCAAGGAGAGCAAGCCCATCGGGGCTGAGTTTATCGAGCACAATTATCGATGGCATAGTTTGTTTGCACCTGGGCGAGACCGGCACTCCTTAAGTAGGTAGTAGAAACCACAACTAATAGTATAGATACGAGACAAGAGCCTTATTGACGTGTGTTATTAATAATTCATTTCGACAGTACCAACGAACACCAACTATCCGCATGAGCTTTTAAAATCACGCATAAATTGGCACAACGCATCAACACCTTCTTCTGGCATAGCATTATAAATACTTGCGCGTATACCACCCACAGAGCGATGTCCCTTGAGATCAGAAAGACCTTCTGAGGTAGCTTTCTTAACAAAAGCAGCCTCGAGTTCCTCTGACGGAAGACGAAACGTCACGTTCATAATCGAGCGGCTTGCAGGGCAGGCATGCCCTCTGAAAAAACCTTCTGAGGAATCAATGACGTCATACACTTTACTGGCCTTGGCTGCATTACGTGCTTCGATATGTTCTAACCCACCAACGTCCTTGAGAATCCAATCACATACTAGTCCAAGGATATACACAGCGAAGACTGGAGGCGTATTCGGCCTTGATCCTTTTTCGACAAATGTCCTGTAGTTCAGCATAGCTGGCAATTCTTCTTGTGAACGTTCGAGCAGATCACGACGGATCACTGCAACAGTGACTCCGGCAATCCCCGCATTTTTCTGAGCACAAGCGTAAAGCATCCCGTAGCTTGAGATATCTACTGGTCGAGAAAGAAAGTCACTTGAGGAATCACAAATCAGTGGAATGTTTTCAAACGTTGGAAGTGCCTGCCACTGCACTCCTTGAATTGTCTCGTTACTCGTAACGTGGACATACGCTGGTTTTTTCGAAAGTGCAACTTCTTCGGCAGCAGGCAACCGATCATAACCGTTCTCACCGCCGTCCCAGGCAACATGCGAACTGCCAATCCGACTGGCCTCTTTAAGACCACCTTTCCCCCATGTTCCGGTAACAATGTAGTTGGCTTCACCCGAATGGCCGGCGAGAAAATTCATCGGCACCATGGAAAACTGAAGACTCGCACCTCCCTGTAGCAATACAATCTCATGATCTCCTCCAATACCCAGAAGACTTTTAAGATTCGACAGAGTTTTTTCCAGGATACCGTCGAAAGCCTTACTTCGATGACTGATCTCAAGCACCGAGGCGCCTACACCCGGTAGGGATAGCAATTCATCCTGGGCCTTTTCGAGCACTGGCAATGGCAACACTGCAGGCCCTGCTGAAAAGTTAAATACCCTATCAGCAACCCTCGCCATGAATTCCTCCGTCGCTACCTGCCTGGAAATTGAACCACGACCCACCGGCATAACGTAGGCATGATTTCGCTCTTAGTCTTACGAATACCTGCTCGAAAACGCCTTCAAGAGGAGTTCCAGGGAAGAGCGTAAGGCTACTTTGTCCTACAAGATTACGGCCCATCTACCCACATGGTCAACGGGCTGCTGTTTCTTAGCCGAATCATTGAGGAGAGTAAGTAGATCCAACGACTGGAGGCGCAATCGCGATTACTGACGAGGGGCCACTCGAAGAAAGGGTTGCGACTTTAGCAGCAACGGTCGGCTGATTCCGGTCTAATTCGAGGGCCTTTGAATAGTTCACAAGTGCCTGCTGCGTATCGCCTGAAGACTCTCTAATTTGCCCGAGTGCAACAAGTGCTCGTGGGTTTTCTGGATCAATCGAAACGGCATCAATTAAATAGTTTTCAGCGTCGAGCTCGTCCCCTTGCTCGTGACAAAGTCGAGCCAGCTCAATTCTAGGCTCAGGGTTTGCTGGCTGTCTGGCAGCCCATTGTTCAAGTTGCGTCGCAGCAACTCCTGTACGTCCGGTTTCAACAAGCAAGACAGCGAGACCTCGCTGGCACGCTGCGTGATCTGGGTTCCTTGCTAAACAAAGGTGATAGTACTGCTCGGCGGTCTGTAAATCACCAGCCTGACCGAAAAGCTTCGACTGCTGATGGTATGTAGCACCGAGATTGTAGAAACAGTCAGCATTCCCAGGCTGCTTCTCAAGAGCTCTCTGAAATGAGTTTGCTGCTCCGAGATAATTACCCTGCTCATAGAGGGTAACGCCTTGATTCGAATCAGAGTTTACAAATCTTCCACAGCCACTACTAAGAACTAAAAGACATATGCCAACAATGGTTATGCTCTTCAATCCACGAAAAAGAAACCCAACTCGCAATGTATTGTGCTCCGTAACTGTCTATCAACACATGTATCAGATGGATAGAAGTTATCGAGTGTCACTTCTCTGAGGCAATATCGAATATTGCCCATAAAAGTACGACTAACCGGCTAATCTACTCAGTTGCAACACAAAGAGGCATTACCCGCACATACCCAAGAGAACGTAGTACCGTAAGTATCTCACTGCACGTTGGAAATCGTCGTCCACTTGTCATTTTATATTTTTCGAGAGCCTGCATAAACTCTACTTCTGCACCGTCATAATCTCGCTCACACGTAGCTGGATCGATGGCCCGCGTCTTGGAAGATATTTCTTTTTCATCTAACATCGAATCAGTTCCTGAGTGCCTAATTATGTACAAAACATAGTGCTTTCCATGGTGCCTCAAATGATTCACCATGCACCTCAACCTGCAGCGACCAAACAAAAGGATCGTACCGGTCAGCTAAGAAGTATTGCTCATTCCAGCAAATGCGGGCAGGCAAAATAGAGTTTTTTTTAAGAAGAGTCGGATTGTATTGGTTGCGACAACAGAAACGACTGTGACCAGCACTTTCCAGCCTAACGATTACCAAAGTATTTCCGAAGAGCATCTGCTGCCGCGTCACGACTCGAACCATCCGGCTTATTCGATTTTGGTAAATTTCCTGGTTTTGATCGTGATTCCAAGATCTCTTCAACCGCTTTTCCATGCACTGAAGAGTCGTCTTTCTCGTCAACAACCTCGGTCGATGAAATCATAGTCGTTCCGGCCGCATCCTTACCCTTTTGGCCACTTGCCCCATGAACAACCGCAGAATCATCGTCCGCAGTTTCAAGTGAACGAGTCGTGTCGTGCATTCCGACGGGGTCATCGCCGCCAAGGAGCAATCTGGATATATCTTCCTCAGTTTCCAATTTAGGCTCAGCAGCGATCGCAATCTTGAGTTCAAGGGAACCGACACGAACCAAATCTCCGTCAGCCAGTTTTTTTGGCTCACTAAGTTGTAGGCCGTTTACAAAAGTTCCGTTTCTGCTGCGGAGATCTTCCGCCCAGAGAACTTCTTCTCTTTTGATGATCGCACAATGTTTTCGGCTGACCTCTTCGCTCAGAGGACGCAAATCACATTCTTCTGCACGACCAATAAGTAGTTTGTCCCGTTTCATCGAAATTGCACGTCCGGCACGTTTGCCGGATGCAATGACTAATTTGGCAATCATACGACCTAACTCGATAATGACTCATGTTCCAAACCCTTGGTTCGGGCCAAAATGATCGGGACAAAATATAACATTGGCTCGAGAATGAAAGGTATCAATTTACCTTCATAAAGTCCAGCCGGAACGAGAGGGGACCCCCCAATACGGTGGAACGGCAGGGCGGCTTCCGTCATTTTTTCAACGTCGATTGAGCCATGTCGCGG
>PKCL01000342.1 GCA_002862165.1 Planctomycetaceae bacterium | reverse complement strand
TGTGCAAAACATATGGTTTTTCCCGTTTCGCAGTCAAAACCAAATACCCCCGGCAGAATCAGAACCTAATTTTTGTCGTTGTTTTTACTTTGGGCAACATCGGTCATTATTGGGCAACGTTGGGCAATCCACCAACAAAACAACCACACTTGTTCTGTAACATCCACAGTTGCCCAAACCATACCAAAGTTGCCGGCCCAGAAACGGTCCAGAGAAAGAACAATCTTTTGCTTGTTATTGCCAACCCTGTGGTAGAAGTTTCTTAGTAGACTTCTGTCACAAGTCAGCATAGTCTTTTTTTGCCCACTCCGTGTAAAAGAAGGATCAAACTTAATTATGGATTCAATTCATTTAAGAGCATTTGTTGCGCTGTTGTTATCGATTCCGTCGGCTTTTATCGACGCTGCTCCACCACCGAATATTGTGTTGGTCCTCGCTGACGACCTCGGTTATTCTGATGCCGGCTTTAACGGCCAACATTTCTATGAGACGCCGCATATCGACGCACTGGCACGCGACGGTATGATCCTCTCAGATTTCTACTCCGGTGGCCCCAATTGTGCGCCGACACGTGCCTGTATCAATACGGGGATGTACACGCCTCGCCACAAACTATTCACACCTGGTGGTCGGGCGAAGGGAAGTGTGCAGTTGATGCGGTTTGCTGTCCCTACGAAAGGACAAGACGATCCGCTTTACAATACTTTCGATTCAATGCCTAATATGATTGACGGTAGCCATACATCGATCGCCGAAGTGTTGGGCAACGCAGGTTACATTTCAGCACGATTTGGAAAGTGGCATTTGGGCAACGATTTGCAGGGATTTACTGTTTCGTCAGCCAATGGCAAGCCAGGCGTGGTCGGCAAGAGATTCTACGGGGATATCGATGTGGCCGAAAAGCTGACCGATGCAGCAGTGCAGTTCATCGATCAGAACAAGGAGAAGCCGTTCTTTTTGTATGTGGCCCATTGGGATGTGCACAGCCCGCTTCGAGCTCGCAAAAGCATAACCGCCAAGTACAAGAAAAAGCTTGAAGCCTACCGCGATGATGGGAATTGGGATTGGAACCCCACCTACGCGGCCATGGTCGATGCGGTGGACACATCGGTTGGCCGGATCCGTACACAAATCAAACAGTCGGGTCTGGACGAAAACACACTGATTATTTTTACCTCCGACAATGGTGGTGCTTCATTTGCTACGACCAATCGACCGCTTCATGCAGCAAAAGGAGCCTTCTTTGAGGGTGGCATCAGAGTCCCCACGTGCGCGGTCTGGCCGGCGGTTATCAAGTCTGGTTCACGCAGTGACGCGGCACTTACCAGCGTTGATTTTCTTCCAACCTTTGCTGAAATTTCCGGCGCATCGTTGCCGACGAATCAACCAGTCGATGGGCAGTCTTTCGCCAAGGTCCTTCAGGGGCAAACGGTCCTGCAGAACCGCAGCATCTTCTGGCACTACCCACTCTATCTTTCCGGGGCCGACTACAACAAAGTTCTGCCAGTTTATGGCACAGACAAAATGCATTGGCGAGCTGTGCCCTCCTCTGTCATTCGCAAAGGCGACTATAAACTGATCTATTATTACGAATACGATACATACAAGCTCTTCAACTTGCGTGACGATCTTTCTGAAAAACATGATATCGCTCAGGAAATGCCGCAACAAGCAAAGCAACTCCACGCAGAGTTGATGGCCTGGGTCAAAAACACCAACGCGCCCATCCCGTCCAAGACCAATCCAAAATTTGCTCCCTAGAACCAGCTGCGTCTCATAGCCTGACCATCTTGGTCGAGATCTGGGAAATGCCGGAAGAGAACTTCTGTGAGACACCATGCTGATCAGAGAACACGGCAATCCTTTTTGTTGTATCGGATACCTTTGGGACTGAGATTCGTCCCCACATTTATCACAGCGAACTACTGAAAAAGGTCCAAAGATAAATCTCTCCACCTTGTGATCAACCTCTGCTAAATACCAACCACCCATGTGTGGATCATTTGCTCGTCAATAGTATTAGGGAATTTGAATCAATCCTTAGCATATATATTCACCCTATAAAAATAGGCTCAGAATAATCACTGATATTTCTTTCCTGTATCACTCTCAGGAGGTTCTTACCCAAGCCGGATTCACCCCCACTTCAGGAGTGTTTGGGTTCACTGAATTACAGAGCGAGGGCCCAGAACCGGCCCAATTTTGGGCCAATGTTCCTAAACCCCTATAAAATAAGGCTAACTAATACCCCCGGCAGGAGTCGCATGGTGGAAAACACGGAGAAAAGTTTAGTGGGCAACAGTGGGCAACAAAAGGCGAAACGTTGTTTCACTCGTTATAGATAACAAGTTTGAAATTTTGGCCTGACTCCGCCAACTATGGCCCCACAAAATACCCACAACTTTTTTCACAACGTCATCAGTTGAGTTCTAACAGCCGTTCAACATAACACTCAACAAATATTACCCTCAATATTTTCTCGTCTTATAAAGGCTAGGGTGTTTTATCTTCACGGCGTTTTCGTCCCATCGCGGTATGAAAATCGCTGGTTTCAATTGTAATTTTGCCACTGCCGTAAACCGACTTCATTGGACCTGAGTCATGGAGCATCTTCGGTGGGTGAGATCGTGATTCCCCATTGATCGTGATGCTCATGTTTGTCAGATCAACCGAGACGCAATCGCCACTCATAGTGATCCCGTTGAGCTTCTCACTAGAACGCACCGGGATGGTGAGCGCTGCGATGAACTCTTTGTGACTGGAAAATGTGTCGAGGTCGGACACTTGCAAGACATGGTAATCCTTGTCCAGAGCGAAGTGCGCGCAGAGGCCTTTACCGACCTGATAGACGTTCCACTTTCCAACTCGTTCCGGCTTTGCGCCACCGTCTTCAAACAATGTTCCCTGACCCAGTAGCCAGTTTTCGTGCTGGACGACACGTCCGCGTGCTTCGTGTCGGCGCTTATGAGGTGGGGCGCCGGGCACGATGGTTTCCACTCGCAACGCCAGAGATGGATCGGCTCCGAAGAGGATGCTGTTGTAGCGGCACTGATGAATCCACCCATCGGAATGGACTGATCCCATCGAGACGTGCGGCGTGTTGTAGTAATAGACCGCGGCAGGCATCCACTTCTGTGTGTTCCACAACGCATCGCTGGGCCAGCCGATGAAACGTCGTCCTTGATAGTAGAGGACCTTTCGCGTTCGTGCTTCTTTTGCCAGCGATTGCACCACAGGATGTGGAATGAACTGGCTACAGGCGAAAAACATGCCCTCTTCTTGCTTCAACCGGGGTTCATTGCCGCTGGCAATATGGGTTCCCGCTGGTTTCAGACCAGGCGCTTGCGGGTTTTTGAAATCGTAACGTGGTTCACCCATTCCCAGTGCAAGCCAAACGGTAGGAAGGAAACCGTCGTACCGGGCATCGGTTAGGTAGGCGACTTTGCGCGCGGTCAGGGAATGATCGCGGTCTGCGGTGCGGCATCGGAGCGATGGTCCGCCGAGGTATCCGTTGACACTCAGTAGGGCACGCTCTGCCAGCATAATATTGAGCAAGTCTTGAGCAGCTTTCCGGAGCGTTTCATCGGAAGCGTAGTCGGCCAGAATGATCAGTGGATTCGAGAAATGGTACTGGTAACACTTCGAGTTCCACTCCACGAAGCCGCGTTCCATGCGATGCGCAATGAACTTGCTGATCTCATGAATCTGTTCCTCGATATCAGCGTCGCGATATTCCTTGGAAAAGAGACCGATAGTGAGATACATCAGATCATGGTTCTCGGTAAACGACGGCGGCCAGTGTGCGCGTGTGCTCAGGTGATTACGAGGCCATTTTCTGATGAGGTCGACAATTCGAACTTCGGCCTTATCTGAGAGCCGCGGCGAACCTCGAAAATCGAGCAGTGTCCGCAGGAACCGGATGAGGTAGATGTCGTTATCCCGACCAACCGGCGTGAACGATTCAAAATATTCATTCGCCTTTGCAACATCGTGATTCAGAACCAGTCGCCCATGATTGAGCGCCCAGCGGCGTCCGTCGCTTGGATCCATCAACGGTTCCAGTCTGCCAAAGTGCTCGACAATCCATTCAAGATACTCGGCGCGACGGGTTTCGATTGGCTTTTCCGAATCGGAAGACTCAGCTGCGAGCGCTGCACCGAAGGTCGCCAGTAGCACGATTGCGGCAAAAAGCATGAGTGGATGTTTCATATTGCAGTCAATAAAATTACCTTTTCTCCTCTGGGGCTTACTTGTATCAAGTAATGGTTTTATCCCGGTTTCTATTTTCAATCCCATTTTTCTCTCGTTTTTTCCAACTCATTATTAATAGAGTGAGTAAACGTTTTTCTTAATAAGTCTTTGTACTGTTAATCATTTGTATTGTTTGGGGGTAATGAACATTCT
>PKCL01000065.1 GCA_002862165.1 Planctomycetaceae bacterium | reverse complement strand
ACCCATTTGATGACTGACTACGCAACGCCCCAGCCTGAAGGACAAAGCGGTAAAGATCTTCGTATTTCCCTAGAAAATCAACCGATCACCATCGTCGGGGCACCTTTCCCACTGGCAGCTAGGGAGATTGAACGTCAAGGGTTTTCAGCAGTGTATCTCTCTGGAGCAGCACTCTCAGCCGGGCTACTTGGAATTCCTGACATCGGGCTTATTCCCTTCGAAGAACTCGAGCGCCAGACGTTTCAACTGACACAGAACGTTTGCATACCCGTCATTGTTGATGCTGATACAGGATACGGTGATGCAGCTGCCATTGAGAAAAACATGTACCGTCTCGAAGCTGCTGGTGCAGCGGCGATCCAAATTGAAGACCAGGTGCTTGAAAGGCGATGCGGGCATCTCAATGGCAAGCAAGTCGTTCCCGAAAGTGAAATGGCCGAGAAAATCCATGCTGCCTGCGAAGGCAGGCAAAGCGAAGACACCGTCATTATTGCTCGAACTGACGTTCGAGGTGTCACGTCGATGAAAGACTGCCTTTCTCGCATAGAGGCGTACCACAATGCTGGAGCTGATTGGATTTTCCCTGAGGCCCTTCAAAGCCAAGAAGAATTCTCTGCAGCAGGAACACTTCTAAAAGAACTTCATTCGACGGGACTTGCAAATATGACCGAGTTTGGTCGAGGTCCGCTTTTATCTCGTGAAACACTTGGCGAGTTGGGTTTCGCAGCAGTACTCTACCCGGTCACACTTCTTCGGCTGGCGATGAAAGCTATTGAAGTTGGGCTCGAAGTTCTTGGAGATGAAGGAAGTCAGAAAACTCTTCTTGACTTAATGCAGACACGTGAAGAACTCTACGAATTGCTAGACTACGACCCTTCGTTGGAAAACAATAAAAACCCCTGACACAAATCATCAATTTGATCCACCGCACTTATCGCTTTTCCAACCAGCACTAAAAATAGACCACACACCTCAGCTCTTCCCCATGTCTGACCCATCGTCTCATTGCAAAGATTCTAGAAAAGGACTCGCTGGTGTCACAGCGGGCCACACCAGCATCTGTTCGCTCGACAAGACCCTTCGATACCGAGGGTACGCAGTCACAGATCTCTTGGGATGTAGCTTTGAAGAGGTCGCATACCTGCTTCTGTGGGGTGATCTTCCCACCGAGAATCAACTTCGAGAGTTCGCCACACGTCTCCATACTCATGCACAGTCTTTACCTGAACCAGTCCTGTGGTGCTTCGCGCGACTTGCCAAAATTTCTCCCCAATGTTCAATCATGGATGTGCTTCGCACTGGCGTGAGCATTCTTGGCCAACTTGAATGTGATAATGGACCTGAGGAAATGCCTCACCAGCGAGACCTTTCCCAGGAACGGTTTAAAGCTGAACAACTTCTCGGACACGTCCCTGCTTTATTGGCTACATGGATTGATTGTATTTCTGGCAGGCAGCCTACTACTTGGCCAAAAAAACCTCTTGCAACTGCCCTTCTCGAAAAACTGTGTCACACGCAGATTTCTGACAAGGCTGCAAATGTGTTCACCAAAACACTCATTTTGTATGCCGAGCATGAATTCAATGCCTCGACATTTGCGGCTCGGACCGTGACGTCTACGGGTTCTGATATGCACTCAGCAATCGCTACGGCTATTGGGACACTCAAAGGTCCTCTCCATGGCGGTGCAAATGAGAGAGTCCTTCAACAACTTATTGATATAGGCACACTAGAAAACGTTGAGCCTTGGGTTGCCCGACAACTTGAAAACAAAGATGTCATTATGGGATTCGGGCACCGAATATATAAATCTGGTGATGTTCGGGCAAGCCTTTTACATGAAGCAGGGCATCAATTAGATGACAATAGTGCTTCGTTCGAACCGCACCGCAAACTAGAAAAACTCGCGCACAAAGTCGAGGCCGTGATGTTTGAAAAAAAACGTCTCAAGCCAAACCTCGACTGGCCTACAGCCAGGATCTACCACGCTCTTGGCCTTCCTATCAATCTTTTCACGCCACTGTTTGTCGTTGCCCGAATGACTGGATGGACCGCGCACATTATCGAGCAAATGAGTGACAACCGATTGATCCGCCCAGTTGCAGAATATTGTGGTCCATCACCACGACAATTTATCGCCATAGAAAACCGGTGAGGATCGAAGCCTAACGGAGGCTTACCGTTTGCTCGGGAGAAGACGTGCGACGGGCTGAGGCGCCGTCGGCAGGAGCACCATCGACTAACGCCTGAACGGTGACAACAGGAACAGCACCAACACCCAAGTCAGTCGTAATTGTCAGTTCACGTTCAATACGACCACCAACATCCCCGGCCTGAAAAGTAACGGGTAATATATGTACCTTCGCTGGTGTCTCTTTTGCTGGGCAGCTCAGGCAGCCGTCATTGCACACAATGCCTGTAACACAGAACGGCCTGTTGGCTCGGACTACAATATTTTTTGTGACGGTGCCACCCGGTACAACATTTCCCAAAGCTAGAAGTTGTGGGCTTACAGTTACCTCGGCTACAACGCGGCCCTCGACATCCATCGGAATCTGTGAAGCCCGCGGATCATTTGTGACAAGAATGAGTTGGTCGTTGATGTATCCGGCCGGAGCATCAGGTTTCAGCCGAAGTGTGAGCTCGTATGCAGACTGAGAGCCTGTATGCTGAGGTTCGGAGAGCAGAACTTCAAAATTAACATTTGCGCTGCGAACATCAGTTATCTCCCAAGGTGTCGAACCAATATGGGACACTCGTACAACTTGCTCTGCCCCGCGGCCGAGGTCAACGTTGCCAAGATTTACCGACGATGGTTCGAACGTGACGTCTCCCCGAACATTGCCTGCCACTCGCAGTTGTACTTCTGCCTGGAACGGCTGATCAAACGTCACAGTAAGCGTTGCACCATGTTGACCGAGAAAAGTTCGCGTATTGAACACAGCAACAATCTCACCCGTCTCATGAGTCTCAATCAACTTCTTCGTGATTGCTGGCTGGGTACAGCCACAACTCGTACGGACACTGCTGACATGAACATTCTCTTCGTATAAGTTCCGGTACACGAATCGAAATTCTGTTTTTGAGCCTTTGGCAACCGTGCCAAAATTATGGCTTGTCACCGAGAACATTTTTTCTGCCCACTCTTGAGCCGAGACTGACGGTGCTGACAAAGCTACCCCTATGCAGGTGATGACACACCACATGCATAGTCGCCCGATTCGTGACGGCTTTAAAACTAGCAATCGATTCAATAATGGCTGTCGAGACATGGCTTTACCACTCGTATGCTGCAAAGAGTTCGATGCAAAAGGCCATAAAGACTTATGAAAGAGTACGGGCTTCATATTATCACCGTCAAATCGAGAAGGAATTTGGCACCGAGACATTCCCGTCAAAGTGCATCCGAAGATGACTTCCAGTATGAGTCAACACAACCATTTTCTCAGCCTTTTTCTGGACAAATTAGCCTATTTCAAGCAAGCCGCGTCGACAAAACCGACACAAGTGGGCAAGTTTCCGCCACAATTCTGCCGGTAGTCGTATAATAAAGGATAGGGCTAATTTTGACGAATATTGAATTCAACCCAAATGACGACACATTGAATGACCGAACTTGTTGTTCGCATCAAGAATTCCAATTCCATTAAAGGGGGCGTACTGGTTTCGACCGGATTGTAAGAGGTTCAGATCGCGTGTCGTGGTTGGTCGGCAGGCCACGCAAAAAGTCGACCACAGCTTCAATTAACGAAGCTCAGTTTTCTCTGGCAGCTTAGTTAAGTTGCTCCGAGCGATGGCCCCAGTCGGAAGGGCCTACCAATCGGTCGCCAAATCCGACTCGTTCTGTTTCATCGCCTAGTACGGGCAGAACTAAATTTGTTCCGGGCTGGTGAAGAGCACACCCTGTCGGCCGGGGGGGTTCTTCATGAGATTTAAATTGACCGAATACACACGTAGAAGTTTGTTCTGAAACGTCACGGGACGCGGGTTCGATTCCCGCCGCCTCCACTTCATAAGGCCACTTTGCGAGAAATCTCAAGGTGGCTTTTTCTTTGGTTTCGGGAAAATATCCTCCTTCCCATCCTTACTTCCCGTAGCTCTCCAGCGTTCAATTAGCGTCAGTCGGGGTCCAATTAGATTAGTTTCTGGAAGGCATTCGAGCGGCATCGTTAAGTATTGTTAACCTGGATTTTCTTCTCGCCAAGCTATTTTTAGGAACCCAGCCTCCGTCATCACAGGTGACGAGCCAGCTTCTTTTCTGATACACCTTTCTGTGACGTTAGAAAGAATCACTTCTTTGTCACACCCTGCCAAGAGTTCAAACATTTTTCGCGACAAAAGTTTCACGATAAAAGAAAGCAAAGCCTTTAATGCCTGACACGTCACCGATCGCAATCGTTCTTGCAG
>PKCL01000482.1 GCA_002862165.1 Planctomycetaceae bacterium | reverse complement strand
AACGGTGCAAGAGAATTTGCTGCTTCAAGGTCCCATTGCTTAATCTCGTATTTTTCAGAATCGATGTACTCCTCGCTTTCCGGCTCTCGCGGAGTGGCCTCCTGGAGTTCCATGGCAGGACCATAGATGCCCCAGTTGCCTACGGAAAGTGCTGCGAGGCCTAGACGAACCATGAACATCGCCTGCCCACCTCGCTGGAGCGTTTTATGAAGAATATCAGGAGTGTTTGTAAAAAAGTTTGGCCGGAAGAAATCAGATATCGGAGGTGTGGTGATCTCATGCAGATAGTCCTCTAATTCTTTTTTCTCAGTTCGCCACGTGAAATATGTGTAGCTTTGTGAGAAACCAAGCTTCGCGAGGCGATACATCGTTTTTGGCTTTGTGAATGCCTCGGCAAGGAAGAGTACATCCGGGTGGGTTTTCTGAACATCAGCCAGAAGCCATTCCCAGAAATCGAATGGTTTCGTGTGAGGGTTATCAACGCGAAAAATACGTACGCCTCGTATGATCCATATTTCTATGATTTCTCGTACGGCACCCCAGAGTTCCCGCCATGCGCTTGTTTCGAAATTGAGTGGATAAATATCCTGATACTTCTTGGGAGGATTTTCAGCATAACGGATCGTGCCGTCAGCGCGGTGATTAAACCATTCAGGGTGTTCCCTGACCCAAGGATGATCTGGTGAACACTGAAGAGCAAGGTCGAGTGCGATTTCCATTCCTTGGTCAGCAGCTGTGCGGCGGAGGTTCTCGAAATCAGCAAGGCTACCGAGTTCGGAGTGAATGTCGCCATGACCTCCAGATGCCGCACCAATACCCCAAGGACTTCCAACATCCTCAGGTCTGGCAGTGACAGAATTATTCTTTCCCTTGCGGAAGGCATGGCCAATCGGATGTATGGGTGGCAGGTAGATAACGTCAAACCCCATAGCTTTGATATATCCAAGATGCTGCGTAAAGTCAGCCAATGTGCCATGCCTGCCGGCACTACCCCATGACCGCGGGAATGCCTCGTACCACGCACCGAATTCAGCACGTTGACGATCAACACGCAGACGCCGTGGCTGCTCAAGCCAAGTTTCGTGGGCACGATCAGCATTTGAAGCCATCAGTGCCGCTAGCTTTTGGTTGCACGCTACACGATATCCTTCAGGCTTCTGGAGAGCATTTTTGAATCTGATGAGTTCTTCTGTGACAACTGGTAGGCCAAGCTTGATAATACGTTCTATCATGCGACAGCCTTCTGCGAATGCTCCTTGCAGGTCTTCGCCATGTTCCTTTCGACGTGTAAGATCTCGACGCCAAGTGTCAAAATAATCTACGCGTCCGCTGACGGTAAACTCCCAGATACCTAGTTGATCGGGTGTGAATTCTGCTTCCCACCGATCATTTCCAATTAAAATCAGTGGCAGTGTCGTCCACGATGTTGTATTCGGGGGCCGTATGTGGAGAGAGCAGGATAACTCATCGTGACCATCACACACGATGTCTGCACGTACGGTGACTGGTCGATGAATGATTCGTTTTGCAGTAAAGCGACCCGCATCAACATCGGGCTCAATTCGATCAATTGCAATACGTCGAGCGGGTTCCAATAAATCGTAAACTGATGAAGGCTTCACGTCGCTGGTATCAAAGGTGGATGCGGAAAATAAAACGTCTAGTTGTTACCTGGCCGTCACACACGGTTCGCTGACGTTCCATCATAGAGGCGTCTTTGTTGTCTGTAGTCTACAGTGCTGTCCCTTGTGAAACACCAGTCCCGACATGGAAAGTAGATCAACGTCATTCTCAGTCAGAACGCGGTCGGTGATGCTATAAAACTATTCGAAAAGTGCGAGTTCGGTTGTCAGACCTGGTCCAAATGCCATCGCAACACAATTATTCTTATGTTGATGCGATGGGTCAGGTTTTTTCATCACAAAGAGTTGTTCCAGAATGAAAAAGATCGTAGCACTCGACATATTTCCGTACTGCGACAAAATGTCACGAGAAGTGTTGAGGCTGTTGCTCGATAATTGAAGTGCTGCCTCAACCATCGTGAGTATTCTCGGTCCTCCAGGGTGGACAGCCCAATGTGACACTGCGTTTCGAAAAACATGGTGTCGTCCAAGGAAGTTGTCTGTAAGACTTGGCAACGCCTCGGCTATGCGTGACGGCACCTCAGGTGAAAGAGACATTTCAAACCCGTTATCTCCAATGGTCCACCCCATGTGGTCTGTTGAATCTGGTAATAGGGAGCTCGTCTGGTCAACAAGACACCAAGTACCAGGGGCCAATCCCTCAGGAGCATCAGCTGACCGACCAATAATTGCTGCGGCACCATCGGCGAAAATACTGTTGGCCACGATTTGTTCTGCGTCTTCAGTATATTGAAAGTGAAGACTACATAATTCAATACAAACGATAAGTACAATTGCATGTGGGTCAGACTCTGCGTAGGCCTTCGCGACACGCAATGCATTGAATCCACCATGACAGCCCATAAACCCAATGTGTGTTCGACTAACTTGAGCCGATAAATCAAAATTTTGCATCAAGGCTACATCGATACCAGGAGCCTGAAATCCTGTACATGAACAGGTGATGAGATGAGTGATCGCTGCAGGCTTTATATTTGCCTGGCCAAGAGCTTTTTCAACCGCCGCAGTAGACAGCACGGTTGCCTCACTTCCATACCGTTGCATCCGCTGTGCCGTAGTTGGTCCAAGATCCTCAGAAGTTTTTGCTGGCTGAAAAAAATTCTGCGTGATTGCCCCATCTTGCGACTCGTCGAGAACAACAGAACTCCGCTGTTGAATTCTAGTCTGACGGTACATTGCCTGCATTGTTCTTTCTGCGGGGGCTTTAGCACCTATCAAACTGCCAGCAAGAACTGCGGCATGATGTTGTGTTATTTTCTGCTGTGGCGTGACGGTGCCAATACCGAGAATCGCAAGGCTCATCGCACCAGTTTTGCAGAATTCTGATGTCTGGGCGACTGCTGAGTGATATTTTACGCTCGGTTCTTCAATTTTAAGAATCTCAGCGTGACGGTTCGTTCCGTTTTGGCCTATATTTCTGAGTATGAGCGAACCACGTAACCATCCTGTGCCTAGTCGTAGTGATGAGGCGATCGATGAATTTGAGTCGATATTTAAAAGATCTGAGCGAACCCTTTATCACTATGCGGATGTTTCGATAAGAAAAGTAGCAGTGATCACAGATGGCAATCAGGTCATGGCAGCTGAACTGAGCAATGACATAAAGCGTTTTCTGCCACATCTTGCAGAACAGCCAGAGTGGCAATATGTCACAGGTGACCAGTACCATAATGTAAATGATTTGCTCAGGATCATGACGGAACGCAAACCAGATCTTATCGTGACATCCCGGTGTTTAGATGAGTCAAGTCTGGTTCCTCAGCATACACTAGGTGTCTATGTAGATGTGATGACGCAGACCCTTTCCACCCCGATCCTACTCCTTCCGGGAACAGCTCCGCAGCCACACCCTCTCGGAACTCGAGCGTGCGAAGGTGTCATGGTGGTTACCGATAATCTCGCTGGTGACGACCAGCTTGTGAATCATGCTGTAGCATGTACCGCTGCTAAAGGAACTATTTGGCTCTGTCATGTTGAGGACGATGTACTCTTTCGACGGTATGTCGAAGCAATAGGACGCATACCAGAAATCAATACCGAACAGGCTCAAGAGTTAATTGCAGAGCAGCTTGTTGCAATACCAAATCAGTATGCACAGTCGTGTACTGAAGGCCTAAAAAAGGCTGGCGCTGACCGTACTATCGAGCAGATTGTTGAATTCGGACACCAGGTCAATCGATATCGACAGCTCGTGACACGATATCCGGTAGACCTTCTCGTAACCAATACAAAAGATAAAGACCAGCTTGCAATGCACGGCATAGCATATGCATTAAGTGTGGAATTGACTGAAGTCGCTCAACTCTTGCTTTAACTATTCCAGCACATTCTTTTGATGCAAGGATGCAATTATTTTGAATATGTTTGTTGCCACTGTCGCTGAAGTCGGGCACGAAGTCCCAAGTTGGGTGACTGGATTCTATCTGTTTATCTTAGTTACGATGGTTCTCTGTCTTGCCTTTGAAGAGAAAATTCATGCAAAAAAATCATTGATTGTGGGTACCTTTGCCGGGTTTTGCCTGGTCACTGAGACAATCATTGGATATTTCACAGACCGTGCACATCCAATGCTTCCGTTTGGAAATATCACCCTGCCAAATGGCCATGAGATTGGTTTACCAATTTATGTTCCAGCGATTGATTGGTCCGTCATCACAATTATTCTCGGCGCAAGTCTCTTTGTTGAGGTGACCAGCCGGTCCGGAATTTTCACGTGGCTGGCTATCAAACTCACGAAGCAATCAGGCGGAGATCCGTGGCGGCTACTATTATTTT
>PKCL01000154.1 GCA_002862165.1 Planctomycetaceae bacterium | reverse complement strand
AATCATGGTTATCACAGATAGTAGATGCCTCCTGTGGCAAGTTTGCTGACTATTCTTCTCTTTGGCCGGTAAACCCACTCAGCCATTGATACGAACATTACAATTCATGCGGTTGTATGACAGGATCGCGAGATGAAATGAAAGAGACACTTTGACAAAGTTACACAATGATAGAGTCGTTCCATGATAAAAGCCGGCAAGATGTCCGTCACCTGGGCCTATGTTCGCTTTTTCACTTCAAGTAGGACGCTCTCTGTATCACTGTTAGGAATTGGCCAACTTGCAATGCGGCGGGCGGTAACTGTTTTGAGATGGCCGTGATGGCGAGCTTCTTGTTTTTCTGATTCCCATCGTGGTCCTTTTATTAAAAGTAAGCGGTCATAGGAATCACTGATTGGTTCAAACCAAGTCAGCAATTTTCGTAGTGGAGCAACAGCTCGAATGACTAGTGTATGAAACGGAAGGTTGTATTCCATTGCAGTCAGAACAACTTGTTGAGCTGGTTGGTGATGAATTTTTAAGGGCAAATTAATTTCATTGAGAATTGACTGTAAGGCAGCTACGCGTTTCGTTGAAGTATCAGATAACTCAACAGTGAGATCATTACGCAAGATGGCGAGAATGACACCAGGTACGCCTCCGCCAGTGCCAACATCAAGAATATGTTCATCTCTATTTATATGTGGACATAAGGCGGCGGTATCTGTGATATCTCGCTCAACAAAGTGTTGTATGTCCGTATGCCTGGTGAGATTGAGACGCGTATTCCAGTCCCACAGGCTCTTTGCGTAAGCAGTGAGATGTGGAATAGTGTGGTCAGGTATATCAAGACCACGTTTTTGAGCATCATTTCGCAGTGCATCGGCAAGAAAATCCTTAGTATGTTGACGTGGTGTCTGCATGAAGTGAGGAAACCTATTGGAATACAAGGAGGCAATGGTTTTTACTATGCGCGTCTAGACGAGGTACGAGATGTATGTCAGTGCCTCATTGTGTGATAAAGCTACCGAGACAATATCCTTCGTGTGACTGGCTGTGTGATAGCAGGTTCCAACGCATGACGTGCCTCATGCATTGCAGTTGCAAGTGGGGCATCATTATTTAAGAACGTACCGGTCGAATCGGGACGAGCAGTTTGCTGGACCTGGAGGTCTGGTGTCACGCCGACTCGGCTGTATGGTTTGCCAGTTGGTGAATAAAAATGAGCAGTAGTTAGTCTCATACCAACACCAGCTACATCGAGAGGAAAAATTCCTTGAATTGATCCTTTTCCATAGCTTCGGGTGCCGATAATTTTACCTCGTTTATGATCACGAATAGCACCAGCAAAGATTTCACTTGAGCTTGCTGAATCGCCATCAATGAGGAGAGTCAGAGGAATATGCCAAGTTCCTCTATGACTTGCAGTGTAGTTAAAATCTTCTTCAGGGCTTCGCCCTCGTGTTGCCACAACAAGACCACGATCAATAAATAAATCAGATATGTCGACAGCTGCGGAAAGTAATCCACCTGGATTTCCTCGAAGATCAATAATGAGAGATCGCATTCCTTGGGCATCGAGTTGCCGCATAGCATGATCAAGATCGAAAGCAGTTGTTTTCTGGAATGACGTGATATGGAGATAACCAATACCTATCGATTTATCGAGCAACTTTACACCTTCGATACTCGGGACTTCTACGTGCTCTCGTCGTACAGTCATTGCTCTTGCTGGTCCAACACCTCGTAGTACGGCAAGAGTGACACGAGAGCCTTCGGGTCCTTGGAGTAATTGTGCAGCTGCATCGACATGCATGCCGCCGATAGGCGTACCAGCAATGCCAATTAAATGATCACCAGCTTGTAGCCCGGACCGCTCAGCGGGACTCCCTTGAATAACATGAACAACTAAGAGGCCATCTTCTGCACTTTTAAGTTCAACTCCAAGGCCAACAAAGTTCCCTTCAATTTGTGCATAAAGATCATTCAGTTGGCCGGTCGTTAAAAATGCAGAATATTCGTCGAGACCACCAACGGATGCAGCAGTCATTTCAAGAAAAGTAACAGCTGGTAGCACGCCAACAACTGTTTGAGCAGAGCGTGCTACCCAGGTTGCAGCAGTCTCAGCATCGTGAAGCGTTGCTATTTTACGACCCTCAATAATATGTTGCATATGTTCACGGAATAAAGCAATCCGTTCAGGTGTCGCTTTTCGTGCATGTAGATATTGAAAATCTGGATCATGGATTGCTATTTGAAGAGCTGTGCACCCACGACTGATAAGTTTGTGAAAGTCGGGGTGAGAAACATGATGAGAATTAATGCGACCAAGACACTCAACGAACAGTTGCTGTGCCTCATTCTCTGTAATGGTACGAAGGGCTTCTTGATACGCTTTCTCGGCAGATCGACGACTTAGATCACAATGAATTTTTGCAAGATCATATCGCTGGTACAGTTCATTCGAAAGTTTACCTTTGCGAGCAGCAGTTTCACAAAGACTCACGAGTTCCGGCCATTGACCCGCAGCCTCAAGCTTTGTTGATCGGACAGCAAGGTCATCGATAGCAAGTTCGCTGGCAATAGTTGGATGTACAAATTGACTGACAACTATTGTGCCCAATACGAAGGCCATAAGAGCCTTCATAGGAAAAATTCTCCATCGATGAGCAGGACAGTTCTGACGGGTCACTGTCAACGAGTGGAGTGGAGTAGTAGCACGCACAGGCAATCCATTTTTCTAGCTGGCTTCGACAACGGCACGAAGCGGTCTATCCCATGACCGCTTCAGATTATGGATCACATTTAGAGACTGGTCAAAAACAAGTATGAGGCAAACGTGAAAACCTGTTCGAAATCAGCCCCTAGTCTCGGCTTGACTGCTGTAACCCGCATTTCTGACTCATTTTTCCCGAAAATGTCGCTTCGTTGGTACGATAGAGATCCCGATTTTCCTTGAAATACCAAATGACCAGTTCCCGCGACGTAGAAGTACCGCCAGACACTCCTCCGCAGACGTTGATCCTTCTCGATCGTGTGCGACGTGGAGATACTGCAGCTGTCAATGGACTTCTTGAGAGACACAGAGCTGCAATTCGAAGAATGATTGATCAGCGTCTTGATCGAGTGGTTCGAAAACGCGTTGATGCGAGTGACATAGTTCAAGATGTTCTTGTTGAGGCAAATCGAAGATTAGGTACCTACCTAACAAATCCAACAATGCCATTTCAATTATGGCTTCGTCATATGGCGCATGACCGAGTCATTGATGCTCATCGACGTCATAGAGTGGCTGGATCTCGAAGCTTAGATAAGGAAGTGTCGCTAGACGCTCCAGTGGATTCAGATCAGTCTCAAACAAATCTTGCACAGAAGATTGCTGATACAGAGTTGACTCCGGCTGCTGTTGCGACATGGCATGAACTCGAGCGACGTTTCGCTGATGCTGTTGAAAACCTTGAAGAAACAGATCGTCAGATCGTTTTGTTGCGTCATTTCGAACATATGTCGACCGCGGATGTCGCAAAAGCTCTCGGTCTCACGAAACCTGCAGCGGGTATGAGATACATGCGTGCGATGCGGCGTCTTCGAGTCTTACTCAATGATGTCAGCTAGCTTTGGAACAGAATGTCGTCAAAAGTATGTGGAAAGCCTAATATCCTTTGTTCTTATTAACATAAAAATTTAGTATTCGGACAGCACCGTGCCAACAACAGACACTGATAACCCAATTGAAGAAGAGCTCTCACCAGATGCGGAAGAGCGGTTAGCAGTACTGTTGGAGGATTTAACAACAGGTCCTATTGATCAAGCGCACGACAGGCTAGAAAAGCTTTGTCTTCAGCATACCGATCTGGCAAGACAACTCAGAGAATTGTTTGCGACTGTCTCTGTGACCGATGCTGTAGCTATGGAATCTACCATCATCATGCTTGATGGAGGCGTGGATGCAACGAGTATCACTGAAAATGACGCACGTTCATTCCGTGGAGATGGTTTTATGCCAGGGTCCTCGGCGCTACCAGTTCAATTTGGGGAGTATGAACTCCTTGAAGAGATTGGACGTGGTGGCATGGGGATTGTGTATCGGGCAGTACAAAAAAGTCTTCAAAGAGTTGTTGCAGTAAAAATGCTCCTACGTCGTGACTTAGCAAGCCCGGCAGATCTCTCAAGGTTTCGCAGTGAGGCCGAGGCCGCTGCCCAATTAGATCATCCGGGGATTGTTTCTATTTTCGAGGTTGGTGAGCACGATGGTCACCCGTTTTATTCGATGCGATATATCGAAGGCACAACGCTTGCGAAACGGCTACAAGCTGGACCAATTCCGCCAAGAGAAGGTGCAATGATATTGCTTCGTGTGGCTGAAGCAGTGGAAAGTGCTCACGCCCGCGGCGTTCTTCATCGTGACCTCAAGCCATCAAATATTCTGATTGATATCGCTGGTAAACCGCATGTCTCTG
>PKCL01000289.1 GCA_002862165.1 Planctomycetaceae bacterium | reverse complement strand
AAATGAAATCACACTAGGCAATTCTTCGAGTGCGAAATTCTCTGCCCGGGCCCTTGCATTGAAACCAGAATTCAGCCCGAAATAAACGGCATCAGCCCCATTCGCAACTGCTGCACGAAGGCACTCAAGATTTCCGGCTGGGGCAAGGAGTTCAATTTTTGATGGCATTCTGCACAGTATAGTTTCTTAAAACAACCTTACATGACAATACATATTCGCTCGATACATGAACGAGTCAAAACAGGGACAAAACGGACTATAACCACTACTTAAAAAGAAAACGGCTGCTGGAAATCCCAGTAGCCGTTCTGCAAGTTTAGTTCGAGTAATGGCTCGCTTAACTTAGTCAGTATTACCTTCGAGGCAAACACATCATTTCTTGTTATCACGAACAAGCTGCGTCTGCCAAACTTCAGGAATATCTAACAAGCCTGCCATCTTTGCGCACAGTTCTTTGACTTCATCTTCTGTCTTTGCCTTTTTTAACTTGCCAAGCAAGTCCTTGAAGGCCGCTACATCTTCCGAATTTCCGGAAACTTTTTCAACATCCATCTCAATGTAATTACATTTTTCCCTGACTCCCCTAAGGCTGAATCCACCTGCTGTGGATGAATCGTACATTTCTCCTAAATATGAGGCTACGTCTCGTTTCGCCTGTAGATCATCTCCCATTGGCGTTCCGCTTGAGCCTCCGCTGCATCCGACTAGCAAACCCAACAAACAAGTTGTAACGAAATATCGAAAAGTGTGACGCAAGGTTCCCCCCTCTTTTTGAAAGTTATTAATGAATAAAACACCCTGCACATCACCAGTTGTACTTTCGCGATGATGTGCAGGGAATACTCTAAGAATGCGACGCATTCCTGCGATTCGGACAGTGTTAAAAAAGCTATTACGGCAGTGGACTGATCTTTCCAGATGCCCGACAAACAGCATTTCGATACACTACGTCGTCAATGTTTATTGACAAAAACTTGACAGCGCCACCCGCCGTTACAATACCAAACATATCGCCTGAATGACCGGAACTACCTCCTTGGTAATTTCGCTCCCACTCTCGACCAGAAACGCTCGCTTTATTGTGTTCAATATCAGCCGTGTCATTATGAGTAACCCACGTTATATGACCGTGTTCACCACGAGCCCATTCAGAACCGGTTGCATTTTCCACAAGTAAAATTGTTTCGTTCATGCCGTCGGTGTAGTCACCAAAGGCAACTTCTCCAACTTGACTTTTCAGGCCAGAGGTGACGCCACCGTTTGCAGCCCCCAGCCGCTGCACGTTCCAGTCATCTATCGCGTATTTTGGATCGCCGACCACATTAGATTTCCAATACCGACGCCCAAGGTTTAAACGATAATTATTGCTGCCTGTTGCTTCAGATCGACCATTGTTGACTGCATAAAGCCTGCCCGTCTTATCCTTCAGATCAGGGCTCCATGACGGGCAACTTAATGTCGAGACTGTGGCATTTCTGGCAGCTTGAACAACACTCCATTTATGTGGGGTTGTCCAAGCTTTCTGGGCACCACTATTTGTCGATGCTGTTTCTAATTGGCTATACAGAGGCATCGCCTCAGAGAACGGAAGCATCCATATCACCCATGTATAAGCTCGTGTTTGCACGCCTGTCATGGACGATATACCACTATCGTTCCCAATCTTTGCCGCTGCGGGAAAATGGTTATCACTGTCTCTCTGGCTTGTATCAGCGTAGTTGTGAAAAGCTTGCCCAAGCTGCTTAAGGTTGTTTCCGCAGGCATTTCTTCGAGCCGCTTCTCTTGCCTGCTGGACAGCTGGGAGAAGAAGACCAACCAGTACGCCGATTATTGCGATAACGACAAGGAGTTCGATGAGGGTAAAACCCTTCTGTCTTTGATGGAGTTTCATAGCAATTCCTCAATTGAGAGACATAAAAATATGAATCCGGGGAATCCTTCAAAAACTGTAGATACCCCTTAGAACTAAATTATTTATAAATTTTAGTACGAAGTATGTAAAGGTAATTCCAACCTTTTTAATCAATTCAACTGATTTCAACTGTTTGGAACTGAATAAACCAGTTTTTTTTGGGGGGGGTTAACCGATCGATTTGACGCACTGACCGTCTATTATCTTTACCCACAGCACGAACTGTTGCCTAACTACAAGAAACAAAACGTGGACGTTGATTACCCGGGCAAAACGCAGGTACCTATATCAGCAGTTCCTGGAGAGTTGCTAGGCTGCCGAGAAACAGTACGTGACAGCCCTGAGCCGCAACGCGACAAACATACCGAATTTAACGGCGACCTCTCCTGCCAGAGCCGTAATATCGACCAAAGCGACCCATATCAATGTTTCTTTCTTCCGCCCGCTTGAGAAGCGCTTCAAAATATACTTTCTCTGGTGTGACAGTTGGCTTCTTTTTCTCGTTATCGTCGGGCTTTAGCTTCTTCTCTTTGTTTTGAGGCGGATTTTTCTTTGCAGCTTCTCGTTCCTCACGGTATCGCTTGTATCTTTCAATATCTGCCTCAGTTCGCGTAGGCATACCACCCTGATTTGTTGCATCAAATAGTGCTTTGGCCAACTGCATTTTCTCAAGCCCTTCATCGAGAAACGCTGCCTGCTCCGCTGTATTCAATTGGACATATTTTTCTGCAGACTGCTTCGATAACTGACCAACAGAACGCCCCAGATCTCTTCTCACTTTGTAGATCTCGTTTGGCGGCATGAGATCTATATTCTGCATGATCTCCCGTATCTCTTTTTTACTCGATACAAAATCTTTTCCTTCCATAAGAACTTTTTGCTGCATCGCCATCGTTTCTGCCGCAAGATTTGGTCCAGCGAAGGAGTAAATGAGAATGCCTCCAATGACGAAAGCACCGGTGCCATACAAAACCAGTTTCCGAAAACCACTTGGTTGTTTTTGTTGTTTTTTCTGTTTTTTTGCCATGAGAAAATTTGTTTCAAAATAATGTGGATAAAGGTTCTACATCATGTTCCATCGCCTTCATCAATATCAGATGGATCATCGCCATCTCCAATAGCAGCGAACTTAAGAAGTACATCGATATTCATGTCGTTGCTCATTGCTTCGACATGCCCATCACACATGACAAACAGAGTCACGCCGGGGTGAAGGCTGCCGAATTTTCGATTGTTTGTATCAAGAGGACTTGAAGCCAAGCCACGAGCGGTGTCTCGAAACAATGTGTGGGGCGTGTCCGAAACGAACACTGCTGTATCACCCTTATTATAGTGTTCCATAACTCCCCATCCCGCAATTGTCGGCGGAATATGCCGATCTCCAATGACCATTGTTGTTGACAGTCCGTCAGTAATTTGAGCAGGCCGAACCTCAGAGAATGTATGGATCACACCAGCACGTTTCGGGTCAGGACCACCTGTTGTTGGCGTTGCATAATTAAAATACGTGCCACCGCAGGCGGAATAATCACCACCTGCTGCAACGCCAATTCCACTGGCAACCGGCGGCTGGTTATTGTTATCGAAGTTCCTGTCAGCTGCCGGACTCCGTCGACTTGGGCAGTAAAACGCACCAACGGGTGAACGAAAAGCGGTTGCATTTGAAGGATCCCAACATACGACGGTTTTATCTGGATTCCTCGCATTGAATATTTGCGATTGCTCAAGAAACGGAAGCAGCCGAAATGCCCACGACACATCGTACGGATCACGAGTTTTACGACCACTGGGAAAATGCTTCTGTGCATCTGCGTGAAGAGCAACCGCGAGTCCCATCTGCTTTAGATTATTTGTACATGACAGACGGCGACCCGCTTCTCGAGCCTGCTGGACTGCCGGTAACAGTAGACCAACGAGGACTCCGATGATCGCAATAACGACAAGCAGTTCGATCAATGTAAAACCACTCGACATTTTAAGAGATGTCTTTGAAGTTTTTTGCTTTAGACAGCTAGCTCGGGTGATCACTGTTCTTACTCCTGTGTAAATTTAAGAGATAAACTAAATTTTCGTTGGTTCTAGGCCAGGCATTGTTCCAGTTGACGTAGCAAACCGATCTACGGAGAGACCACTCTGCTGAAGAATGGACAGATACAGATTCGGAAGTGGATGGTTTTTGTTTTGATCAAAAGCAATGTGTTGTCCATGCCGAAAACCACCGCCTGCAAAAAGCACTGGCATATTTCTGTTGGAGTGGCTCGAAGCATTGCCAAGGTTGCTTGTCAAAAGGACACTTGTCGTATCTAGAATGCTTTCTCCTTGCTCATCAGACTCTCGCAACGAGCGAAGGAAATCTCCCCAAGCGTCAACAATTGCCTTCTCTACGATTGCCAATTGGGCTATTTTCTCTTCGTCAAGTCCATGGTGACTCAGCGTGTGATACCCCTCCTCTACACCATCAATTGGAACAACACCTGATCCACTTCCGAAGTGACACACTACGTACCGTGAAGAATCTGTTGCAAGTG
>PKCL01000097.1 GCA_002862165.1 Planctomycetaceae bacterium | reverse complement strand
ACCCAAACATTCTGATCGACACAACCACAGGTGACATTTTTGTGACGGCTTTATGGACTCACGCTAAACCGGGAACACATCAATGGCGAGAAGGTGGATCTGAGCCTGGAATTGACCCAGCACAATCGTCACAATTCATGGCTGTGCGGTCACACGATGACGGCAAGACATGGACCCAACCTGAAAACTGGACTTCCCAACTCAAAAACCCTGAATGGTTTCTGTTTGCACCAGCGCCTGGCAACGGCATCACATGTTCCAATGGACTCTTAGTGATTCCAACTCAGGGTCGCGATGCGGCTGGCACACCTTTTTCCAATCTGACGTGGAGCGACAATCATGGCAAAACATGGACGGTATCCAGCCCTGCTCGATCAAATACGACCGAGTCTGCTGTTGTGGAACTGTCTGATGGGTCACTTATGCTCAACAGCCGGGACAACCGAAACCGTCAAGACAAATCAGAAACAAATGGCCGAGCGGTGAGCATTACTTCTGACCTTGGTACTCACTGGACGGTACACAACTCTGACCATGGTGCCCTCCCTGAGCCTGTGTGTATGGGCAGCCTGATCTCCCACCGTCTGAGCGATGAACGAACTGTGTTATTTTTCTCTAATCCTCATCACAAATCACAAAGAAAAGGCATGACCGTTCAAATGAGCCTCGACGACGGAACAACATGGGCCCAGCAGATCCTGCTTGACGATGAAGGTGGTGCATACAGTTCACTCGTTATGATAGATGACAATACACTTGGAATTCTGTACGAGTCGTCCAGGGCTGACCTTGTCTTTCAAATCATTCAGCTCAAAGAATTCGGACTCTGAGTGCACCAAAGTGACCAGCACAAACCTTCTCCAGTCGGATCTTCCATGAAACTGTTCTTTTGCTTTGCGACTCTTCTTATTGTCTTTGTTACGCACCAACTCAATGCAGCTGAAAAGCCGAATGTCATCGTCATTCTTTGTGATGATGTCGGCTTTGAATGCTTTGGCTCTTACGGGAGCCGTGAGTACGCAACTCCGCGTCTTGATGCACTCGCAGCGAACGGAGTTCGATTCGAGAACTGTCACTCGACACCTCTTTGTACACCGAGCCGGGTCAATCTTATGTCTGGAAAATCAAACGTATTTAATTACTTTGACTTTGGTGTGTACCCAGAAGGCCAGCCCACATTCGCAAATTACTTCCAGGAGCACGGTTATCACACAGCCGTTGCAGGTAAGTGGCAGTTGCTGACAGGAAAGGGCGGTATCACTCCTAAGCAAGCGGGCTTTGACACGCACTGTCTGTGGAACATTCCCGGTGGTGGCAGAAAGCGTTATTGGGAACCTTCATTAGTGCAGGATGGCGAACTGCTTGATCTCCCTGAAAAAAGTTACGGCCCGGACATTACCACTGACTTCCTGATTGATTTTATAAAAAAAAGACAAGCAGATCCGTTTCTTGTTTATTTTCCAATGATTCTCCCACACAATCCGTTTGACGTCACTCCGGACAGTGATGACCCGCAGTCAACCGATAGTAAACAAAACTTCATCGACATGGTTCAGTATATTGACAAGAACGTCGGCCGTCTGGAAGACACGCTGACGTCATTAGGGCTTCGCGAGCAAACCCTTATTCTCTTTACAAGTGACAATGGCACAAACGCCCAATTGACGTCTGAACTCGATGATCAGGCAATTCAGGGCGGCAAAGGTTATACGCACGACTATGGAACGCACGTACCACTCATCGTCAATTGGCCGGATCGGATTCAAAGTGGACGGGTCATGAAAGACCTGATCTGTTTCTCCGATATTTTTCCAACAATAGTAGACGCAGCGCAGCTCCCGGCAAAACAGATTGATGACGGAGATGGCTGGAGTTTCTGGCCGCAGTGTGTCGGCAAACCAGGACACCCACGTGACTGGATTTACTGCTACTATTTTCCCCGCCCCTCATCTACAAAATACAATGACAAATACAGCCATTATGAAGTCAGCTTTGCACGAAATAAGCGATTCAAGCTCTACAACAACGGGGACTTCTTCGACACAACAACCGATGTACTTGAAAACGAACCCATCACGGCGACCAACCCTACAGCCATTCCTGATTCTGCGCGCACCATGCTTCAAGAAGCAATTTCCTCATACCCTGCTGCCGGACTGAATGCGAACCGTCCGAAGCGAAAGCGGACTCATAAAAAGAAAGAGTAGTAGATGCCGTTAGGCTAGACACGGCGGCAACACACCATGCACGTACTCAACGCAGTTTGGAAAACCCGAATGCATACAAAACCTTTTACGTTCTATCCCATGTGGCTACAGATACTACGTGGAATGGTATCTATTTTTCTTGCGTGCTTTTTCAGCTCGCCTCTCATGGCTGATCCGTCTCGTCCAAATGTGCTCCTTATATTGTCTGATGACCATAGCGTGCCACATATCAGCTGCTATGACGACGTGAACACAACGAAATTTCATATCACTCCAAATCTTCAGAAGTTTGCTGAGCAGGGAATGAGATTTGATCGGGCCTACACAACTGCTCCACAATGTGCACCGTCACGTATCTCAATTTTTGCCTGTCGGTCCCCCGTAGGCCTTGGTGTCACACGATTTGCGCAGCCGGCACAAGCCGGTGTTCCATTTTTCACGGATGTGCTTCGTGCAGGTGGGTACTGGGTTGGCCTTGACGGCCGCCATCACCACCTAGATGGTCGCATTCGGGAAGCTGAGCATATCGACACGGCCCTCCGGGATGCCGGCATGCAGAATCTCGAAAAAAGATTTGATCACATTGTTCGCAGTGCAAAAACAAAAGGTGACCAACTTGATCAAGTGAGCAACCGAGTTAGTGCGGCACTCGATACGGTTCCCAACAAAAAGCCCTTCTTTCTCTATTTTGGATTCAACCAGCCACATCGAAAATTTTCAGCTACTTATGATGGTATCGATCCAGATCAATTGGTACTCCCACCTGACTGGCCTGATTTACCTGAGGTTAGAGTTGATTACGCCCGGTATCTCGCATCAGTTCGCGAATTGGACCAAGGATTTGGGAAGATCATGCAACTCCTTGTCGAGCGTGGTATTGAAGACAACACGCTCGTTCTTTTCATGGGCGATAACGGGGAGGCCCTGCTTCGCGGCAAGGGCACGCTTTATGACCGTGGCACACATGTACCATTATTGATTCGTTGGCCCGGTCATGTGGCCCCACATTCTGAATCCTCTGCTCTTGTTTGTGGTACGGATCTGGGCCCAACGATTCTTGAAGCATGTGGAATGAAACCTGCAGGAGGCATGACGGGCAAAAGTTTTGTCGGTGAATTGACCGGAGAGAAACCAACCGACCGCCGTTACATTTTCACCGAACGTGGCTGGCACTTCGGACCAATCACACGCACAGACGGCCTTGATTTTTCACGTTCAATTACATCAACGCGGTACCGTTACATTTATAATGCGTTACCGGAACGCAGCTACACACCAGTCGATATGGCTGATAAAGACGCTTGGAAAGCTATTCAGCAGGCCCAGGCTGCGGGTCACCTCTCGCCGCTTCATCAACGGCTTTATTTTAAAAAGCCACGCCCAATGACTGAGCTCTATGATCTTCAGAACGATCCGCTCGAACTTCGTAATCTTTCTGACAACACGTCCACTTCTAAAACAGAAGACACACTGCGTAGAGCATTGGAAGCATGGATGATCCGTGAGAGTGACTTCCTGCCCTTGCCCACACATGCACTGCAAACAACACGAAAGAAAAACACAGACAAATAAGACCGCACTATACTGATGAAACCTTCCGTATAATTCGAGTACTTCTTCCCAAAATTATTCAACTCAAAAAAGGCCACACCATGACACACCTTTCTTTTTTCCTGCCTGTCTACCGGCTGTAATTGGTCTGTGTCTTATAAGCCCACAAGCACAGTCGGCTAAGAAGGATGAAACTAAGAAATGGACTGCAACGAAAATGTTTGACAAGAAGGATACAGATAAAGACAGCTTCTTGGGCTTTGATGAATTTCAGCGGGGGAGGAACGAAAAATTCCTTCAAAATACCGAGAAGCGTTTTCAAACCCTCGACACAAACCAAAGCGACAAAGTTTCACTCGACGAACTGAAGGCTGGCTGGGACGGCTTGACTCGAAACAAAGAGAAGCTGTCTTCGCTTTAAAAGTAACACAAGGCGACGCCACGCCATGCTCAACTCGAAGTTGGTAGCCAAGTGACGAACACCTGCCGTGCGTCACGCCTTTACTTCCCTCAATCTAAAAATTTACTGACTCTGACAATATAGATTTTACACCGGTGAAGCGAACCGCCCTGACTTCCAATTCGTTTCAGTTTTTGCACATCCTTTGTTCGTACATGCTCTCAATGAAGACCCTCGCATATTTCTGAAACAGGCACAGTTCTCAAACAAGCACTTTTTTTATGCTTTGCGTCAGTC
>PKCL01000199.1 GCA_002862165.1 Planctomycetaceae bacterium | reverse complement strand
AAAATTTCTGACACCCCGGCTGATTGACCTGTTTTCACCCTTGTTGGTTGGCCTATTTAGCTAGTTTTTTGCGGCTCAAAGCCTGCTTTGGGAGATTGAGACCGACGTTGTCAGACCAGGCACCAAGAAGCTTACGAAAGGCAGGGCCGGGGGACTTCTGCCCGATGATCTCTCCGTCAATTCGGGTAGCAGCAAGGAGGCACCAGGGCGTACTGGTTAAGAAAACCTCGTCGGCTGATAGTAAATTTTCTCGAGTCAAGGAATTCGTTTCCCACTGAAATCCAGCACCTTCGGAAATGTTCTTTAAGTACCCCATGCTGATGCCAGGTAGAGCGTCTTCTCTTGGAGGAGTGACAATAGTCCGTCCGTGCAAAGCCGCGATATTAGCAGTAGATGTTTCACTAATGCGTCCATCTGCATGAGCCAAAAGGGGGCGTGATCCTTTTTCACAAGCAGACGCTTCTTGCTCGGCAAGAAAGTAGTGTAATCGACTGCGTACCTTGGCAGTCATTGACCAGCAGTCTTTCGGAACTTGGCGAACGGTAACACAACGAAGACTTGTGCCAGATTCGTAAGCGTCTGCCCATAAGTTGAAAGCGAGTGGGAATGTGTGAATAGTTGTCGATGGCTTTCCGGGCAGACCACTATTCTGAGACGCCATGAGGCCAGGTGTTATGAAGATAATAACACCAAGGTCATTGTCAGATGCTTTTCCACCCTTTGTAAGTACCTCGTGATTATGTGTAGCAACATGATCGGCTGCTGAAAATATCGCCTTTATTGTTTCGTGTGGGGCTATGCCTACGTCGCGAAGTGAGTTTGACAATCTGTCAGCGTGGGCATCGGCACAGAAAATTTTACCTTGAATTGTTCGTAACTGTTCAGTGACTGTAGCACCGAGTACAAAGCCGGCATCGCTTGGTGAAATAGACAGTTGATGCCGAGGTAGAAAATTACCGTCCTGCCATGCAATGTCAGAAGAGCTTACCTGCCGATTCATGAGTTACTCAACAGCTAGCAATGTATTTGATGTGTGAAGGTTTCAGTGCCGTATAGAAATCTTCGTTCGTGAGCAAGTTGAAGTGGAGGATAGGGGACTCGAACCCCTGACCTTCTGGCTGCCAGCCAGACGCTCTCCCAACTGAGCTAATCCCCCGCGCAAGGTGTTCGCTCACAAAATGTTGCTCAAAAACGAGCAGGTTCAGACTTCTGAACGTTTCAAACCTATCTGCCATTTCTATCAGTGTCAACGTTATATCGAGACTCCGGGGTGAAAGTATTCCGTGAAAAATGTGTCCTGCTCTGGTGTGAAGGGAGTCAGTGAATCAGACTGAGTAAGTCAATCCTTTACCCCATCGCTTTAAAGCTGGACGTACCTCATGTTTTCAGGGCAAGCCAAACCTTCTGAAGGTAATTGTTGGGGAGAAGTATCGCGATCTTTAGCCACTCTTGTTTTAGTTGTCTACCTTACGGGTCTTGGTCTTTCTGTTGCATGCAACAGCGGAAGCGGTTCCTCTTTGCTACTTGGTGTAGTGAAGGAAAGACTTTTTTCATTTTGGAATCTTCCGCCATGGCTTGATCTTGGGTTTGATTATTTTTTTACGTATGGACAGCAAGCTGATGCGACACACCGTCTTGAATTACGTACCTATGGTGACACTGAATGGATTACAGTATCTCGACCAAGTATTCGTGGTGGTGAATCAACCCGTTGGCAGCGATTGCTTCGTTCAGTGATTGCTAGCGAAGAAGATCTCACGAGAGGGGGGCTTCTGCCGGCAGGGTTTTCAGAGGCAGCTTTTGCAGTTTGTGAAAGTAATGATATTGATCTGCGAATTCTTGTTCTACCCCGTCCCGAAAGACAGTCTCCGATAAATGATCCGGCACCCATTGTGCTCTATCAGGCTCGAATTCGTAAAGTCGCTGGCGACAGTATTCAACTTATTAAAAGTGAATCGCGTCAAGAAATGGCCCCAGTTGTGCAGCAAGAAGGTGGGGCATGAAAAACGAATCAGACACTACATCGGTTGATCAAAGTTTAGGTGTTGCAATAGGCCGAACCTGGGAGGGTTATTGGTTTTTACCCTCGGGTAGTCAATCACTTGCGGTAGTACGGATTATGACAGGCATGCTCGGGTTGCTATTGTGCCTGAGCTACGGGAATGATCTTTCTGGCTGGTTTGGTCCTTCTGGGTGGTTGCCTGTTGATTCTGTAAGCGCCTGGCGATCACCTTTTGCCTTTTCAATATTTGACGCGAGTGGCACGAACGCCGGTTTGATAAGCATCTTTTTTGTTCTTGTCTTTCTGTTTATTCTGCTCACGATCGGCTTTGTAACCCCTATTACATCACTTCTTACTGCGCTTGGTTGGGCGTCACTTCTTCATCGAGGTCCAATGTTAGCGGGGCCTGCTGATGATTGCATGGCTGTGCTTCTTTGGTGTCTGGTCGTTGGCACTTCAGGAGAACACTTTTCTGTTGATGCGATGCTGCACAGGAAACTTGGTTGGCAGCCACCTCGAGCTCGGGTGCGTTCTCGTATTGCTTTAGGACTGTTACAAATTCATGCAGTAGTTATCTCTGGGGCGGCTCTCCTTTCTCAGCTCAAAGGTGATGTCTGGTGGAACGGCACTGCCATATGGTGGATAGCGACACGGAAGCCAGGCAGGCTGTTTGATGTAACTGATGTTCTTCTTCAATCTGAATATGTATGCAATGTGCTGACGCATGGCATCATCCTGTGGGAGGCATTGGTAGTCGGTGGGATTTGGTTTGCATCGACACAGAAAGTCATTGCTCGAGCAGGCCTCGTGATCTGGCCAATTGTGGGAATATTGACGGCCTGTCCACTGTGGGGCATGGTGATGGCTGTTATGACGATTCCGCTGGCACAATTTTTTGAAGCGGAACACCGCATTCAAAGTCAGGCTTCTGAAAAGAACTAAACTACGGCATTCAGAACTGAACTACTGTATTCCTAGTATGTCTTTAAACTGGTTGTCGTCCAAAATTGTAATACCAAGATTTTGAGCCTTCGTGAGTTTGCTGCCTGCTTCATCACCTGCAACGACGTAGTCTGTTTTTTTTGAAACACTCGAAGAAGAACGTCCACCGGCCTCTTGAATAGCTGCCTCGGCTTCTTGTCTCGTGAAGCTTTCGAGTACCCCTGTTACGACAAGAGTCTTTCCTGTGAGTGGGCCATCACCCACAGCCGTTGATTGAAAAGCTTCCATGACTACACCGGCCGATACAAGTCCGCCGATAACATATCTGCCGTAATCGCTTGTAAACCAATCGTGCACACTTTCTGCAATGATGTCCCCAATTTCATGAATAGCTGCAAGTTCTTCGACACTTGCCTTGCATAATTCATCGACTGAAGGAAACTGCTCTGTAAGTAGAGCTGCAACACGTGGCCCAACATGACGAATGCCAAGCGCATTGATTACTTTAACTAGGCCACGATCACGACTTTTGGCAATTTCAAGAACTAATTTGTCAGCTGATTTTGCCCCCATTCGATCGAGTGTTTGTAACTGGGAAGAATTTAGCGAGTAGAGATCAGCATAATCTTGCACCATTTTGGTTTCAACAAGTTGTTCAACAATTTTGTCACCGAGTCCACTGATATCCATGGCATTTCGAGATGCAAAGAATTTAAGTCGTTCACGTTGTTGAGCTGGGCATTGGTTATTAGGACATCGTATATAGACGCCATCCTCTTCTCGGTGCAATTTCGTTTCACACTCGGGACACGTCTCTGGAAAATGCCAAATAATCAGATCTTTTTTTCGAAGATGCTTTTCAACACGCACAACATGAGGGATGACTTTCCCTGCCTTTTCGACCACGAGCACATCACCAATACGAATATCTTTTCGTACAATCTCATCTGCATTGTGAAGGCTCGCGCGACTGACTGTTGTGCCTGCTAATTGAACTGGGGCAAGATCTGCAACTGGGGTTATGGTGCCACCGCGGCCAACCTGAACGCGTATGTCCAAGAGCTGAGTTGTTGCCTCAAACTTTTCGAATTTCCATGCGATTGCCCACCGGGGACTTTTTGCCGTACTACCTAATATTTTCTGTTGTGAGAATCGATCCACCTTGATAACAAACCCATCAACCTCAAAGTCGAGTTGGTGAAGTTCTTCGATGAGTGAAGTGCCTGCGTCAATGAGTCTGTCAAGAGATTCAAATCGTTGCGTCCTTGGTGCAACAGGTAAGCCAGCATTCTTTGCCCATGTGTAGAACTCAAATTGAGAATCAAGGTTGAGCGATTCGACATTGCCGGCGCCGTGGCAGAAAAAACGTAATGGTCGAGAACCGCATTCTCTTGAATCAAGCAAACGAATGCTTCCGGCAGTAACATTGCGGGTATTTGCAAATGGGGCCGAGCCTTGTGAAGCCTGCAATTCATTCAATGTCACCAAGGCCGAATTCGTCATAAAAACCTCTCCCCGCACCTC
>PKCL01000256.1 GCA_002862165.1 Planctomycetaceae bacterium | reverse complement strand
ATGAAATGGGAAACAAATTGTTCTCAGGGTACGACAGCCTTTGATATGAAACCTACAGATTGCCAGCGGGTCGTTGTCACTCTCAATGGTGACGGGCATATTTTTCGGATTTCATTGATGGATCCTGAAAATGCTATGAACTCTTTTCAGAAAAAAAGCAAGTCGCGAATGATAGCTTGGGCTGAAAAGTCATCTAAGGAAAACAAAGGAGAGTCACTTCAACCAGATGAATTTCCATCGCTTGGAGAACTGAATAATAAATGGACGCACGTTTCTCTTGCTGTCCGAGAAAATACAGCCTCAATCACAATCGGTGATTTTCAGACAAACATCACACACAAAGCAATGCAGCGAGATAAAGAAGAGATTACTATCTCATTTGCATCTGGTAGTTTTCAGCTTCGCGATTTCACGTTTCAGGAAAATAAATAAACCTGTTATGCATTTCTGGACACCAACGTCAACGGTGTTGAGAAGTGAAGTTCCTGAAATTTTAAAACAGTTGAACTGTTGTTTTGAATGAAAGTAAGAGAAATGTCATTTCAATATGCACTGTCGGTATGCGCTCAAAGTATTCTTTTGTTGATATTTATCATAAGGCCAATATACGCCTCCGATCCTGTTCGCATGGGCTGTGGTGTTATGACTTTTGATACTGTTCCGGGATGGGGTCTGGATGCCGAGGGGAATCCACAAATTGGTTCGACACATGGAAACGTTGTGGTAGACAGTCAGGGGCAGATTTATACAAGTTCCAATCTTGGGATTTTTGTTTTCTCACCAGAAGGAAAGATCGTGAAGCGGTATCTAGGGAAAGACTATACAGCGATTCACGACATGAAAATGCGAAACGAAGGCGGGCTGGATTTTATATATGGCGCACGCAATCAGGCTGGTGAAGGAATAAAGATTGAAGCTGCAACAGGCACAATTGCATTGCGGTTTGGAATTCCCAGTAAACAAGAGTGTGGACTGGAGATAGAAAAATGGGCGCCAACGGCAATCACGGTTGGGCCTGATAATGATATTTATCTTGCGGATGGTTATGCGAGTAACCGAATTTTTAGATTCAGTAAAGAAGGCAAGTACCGCTCTCACTTTGGAACTAAAGGGAACGGCATAAAGGAATTTAATACAGCGCACGGAATGGCTCTTGATAATCGATATGACCCGCCACGGCTACTAATTTGTGACCGAAACCATAAGCCTAAAGGCAGATTGGTGCATTACGATCTCGATGGTACATATATCGAAGAGGTTATCACTGGGCTTGGTATGCCAACGGCAGTAGCCATTCGTGGTGACTATGTAGCGGTGCCAGATCTGCACGGACGAATTGTGATTCTCGATAAAAGTAACACAATCATAGCGGTGCTTGGATCAAATATAGATCCCAAGACTCGTGGCAACTTTAAGGTTCCACATGAGCATTGGAAGGAGGGAATATTTAGTGGAACACATGGTTCATGCTGGGATAGCAATGGCAATCTGTATGTTCAAGACTGGAATAGCTCTGGCCGGATTATGAAACTAGTCCGAGTATTCCACGACCAGGCCGAGATGTGATGGAGCCTACGTCAAACATGACGACAACTAGCGATCGGGAACAGGAACCCCTGGATTTTGTTTCTGTGGTGGCTTGCCGCCGGTCATGGTGAGATAGAAGGGTTCTGGTAGGGATTCTGTGTCACTCCTTAAAAATTGACTGAAGATCAGACCATCTTCAGGCCATTCTCGTGTTGCAGTGAGACGAGCACGCACCCAGACTGTTTGGGATTCTGCCACATACTTAGAAACATCAAAAAAATTACCACCAAAACCACCGTGGTTCGCAGCACGAGTATCGAGATTTGTCCACAGTTTTCCATCAGGTGAAATATCGAGTGCCGCAATAGCCCCCGGGTCGTACGGAGATGGATCGCCAGTCGTCCAGACTTTAATTGTTGCTTTGAGTGTTGCGTTCCGAATTAAAAAAGGGGCATCAAACTTAAAGATGACGACACCCTCTTTTTCTGACACTGTTGGACGAATAAATGTGCAGGCACCGGCAGAATGTTCGGTATAGCTTTCTACATCGTTCATGGAAACAAGATATTGTTTCCATGAATCATCGAGAAGATTAAAACGTATATCCTTAAAAGGAGGCATTGTCCAAGTCGTTGTATATTCCTGTCGAAGGCGGTGCCCGTTGATGTTTTGAGGAGTGGATTGAGTCCCAGCTAATTTAAGGATGTACTTGCCTTCCTTTGACGTAAGTTCCTCAAGACCACTAATTTCCCAACCAGTTCGATTTCCAGAGACTGTGACATTTTTGAGGGGTACGTCACGGCCATCACGTAGCAGTTGGAAGTCAGCGGTCGTAAGACTGAGAATGGGTTCATTGAATGCCAAATGTAGCCATCTGAGTGGAGTCGTTCTATAGCTTGACACTCCAGGAAATGTGACTTCAAGTAATTTATTATCTATCGCAGCAGTAGGTGTTGGCGATATGCTGATTTTGCTCGCTTGAGGCAATACGTTCGAGAAATAAAATAGAGCCAACATGACGAAGAGCATCGTGCCCGACGCAGTCAGAGATGAATGTTTTTTGAAATAAAAAAAACTTCGTTTTAGCAGTGTTTGCGGCTTTGCTGCTAAAGGCTGTCCAGAAAGAAGAGCATCAATATCTTGTGCAAGTTTTTCAGCATTCAGGTATCGATCGTAGGGTTCTTTTGAGAGACATTTTTCGGCAATGATATCAATCCCAGCGCGGAGTTTTGTCTCAGGAACACGAAGCCTGTTCGGTGGTTGTTCGTGGATAATCCGAACCGTTTCGAGAAGCGAGGCATCCTTAAGATCATACGGGAGTTTGCCCGTAAGAATTTCGTGCAGTATGACGCCAAGAGAATAGACATCACTCCGCGAATCAACTTTGTGTCCGGCACACTGTTCGGGACTACTATATTGGCGAGTTCCAAGAAACGTCCCAGTTTCAGTTGCATCGTCATCTTGTTCTATTCGAGCGATACCGAAGTCAATAACCTTAGGATAGCCAGTGGAATCAACAAGTATATTACTGGGCTTGAGATCACGATGAATTACAGAACGTGCGTGTCCGTAGGCGACTGCTTTACATACGGATGAAAAGAGACGCAGGCGTTCTATATTTGACAAGCGATGGTAATTGGCGGCTTTCACTAAAGGCATCGCATCTTGAACAAGTTCCATTACGAAGTATGGAAAAGTTTCACCGTGCTGTTTGAAAGATCCAGCGGTATAGATCTGCGCAATTCCAGGATGGGAAAGTTGTCCCAAAAGTTCGGTTTCGCGTTGGAATCGCTGGAATGCACGTGGTGAACGATGACTCGGACGCATGACTTTGACAGCGACGTTTCTCTCAGGTAATCGCTGTCGCGCTTTATAAACACGTCCCATACCACCTGATGCGAGAAGCGATTCTATAACGATATCCCCAAGATCAATTCCAAGAAGAGGATCGGTATGCTCGACAACGGTTTCTTCATTACCTAAGCCAAAATCTGTGGTCCGTCTTGATAGTTCTTCAATTGAAGGGACGGTGTCATGGTTATCAACAGATAGTGAAGGATTGGGCTTCACAGAACTCGGTAATTCTTTCTGTGGTCGGATATCCATAATTATGCTCGTTCATCCAACATATAGAGACACGCACAGGCCCCACATCCCAGAGAATAAATTATCTATGGCCTCTTTACCAGCATAAATACAGCACAAATCAAAATGTACCAGGAAATCTGGTGGCCGGATAAACTACAAAGACCATGCCGCTTTCTATTCAATATATCACCAGTCTGGATGCCATTGTTGATGAGGCCGTCGAATTTCTGTCTCAGCCAGCAGATTTTTTTACAGGCTACAAGATTGTATTGCCCACCATTGGAGCTCGTAGTTGGCTTGCAGATGAATTAGCAAGAAGACTTGGATCAACATCAGGAGATCTGGGTGACGGCATCGTTTCCGGGGTAGACTTTTCTTACCCAGGTTCTTTATCACGATTGATTGGAGCATGCAAAGACGCGGATGATCCGTGGTCTGTGCAGCGACTCACTTTCATAGTTTTAGATATTATCGTGAAAACGCCACGCTATGATTGGCTTATTCAGCAATCAGGGGGTCCGTTGCTTGCAGCCCGACGAATTGCTGACAGGTTTGACCGGTATCATTTTCGTCGGCCAGGGATGATTTTTTATTGGGAAAATGAAAAGCCAGTACTCGCGCCAATGGCTGGTGAAGTGAATTCATCTGGTGACCAGATGCCTTTATCCTTAGCACGAAGTGATCGTTGGCAATTTGATCTCTGGCAACTGGTTAGGGCTGCTATTGATCAGCCAAGTCCACCAGCTCGAGATCAAAATGCCCAAGGACCGGTACCATCAGCAGTTTTGGTCGCAGGACTGGAAGGGCTCGCTTTTCACCAAATCGAACTCTTGAAGAAGCTTGCATCACTACAGTGTTTGAATGGAATACACTGCAATGTCAAAGTGTT
>PKCL01000438.1 GCA_002862165.1 Planctomycetaceae bacterium | reverse complement strand
CTCGATCGGCAACACTCTGCGCAGCGAGATCATCTTCAAGCCATACCATATGTTTTCGATTATCTTCAACTCCTTTGCCTTGGCGGAATGTTTCACAGACAAACACTCGCCCCGTCTCGTCAATTGAGAATGCAACAGGATTCGCAACCAATGACTCATCTGCAAAGACGTCCATCTGCATACCAGGAGGTAACTTTAAGAGTTCTGCGTTTGCCTTCCCGTCACCTGATTCGCTGCTTTCTATAGCTTGTACTTCGCACCAAAATGATGCGACAGAAACGAGCACCAGAGGAATTAAAGAGCAAAAAAAACTTGTATACTTGTTCATCTCAATACTGTCTGTGTCGAGGGACGGATAGAAGTTGCATTCAGGAAACACAACATTAGAAGTTTACCAATAGAACTTCCGATAAAAGTATAGACCCCGTCCTAAACCTACACTTTTTATCGCCACATTGCTTCCAAGTGACAGTGTCTTATTTCGGAAAATATGCGTTCTGATAAAACTAGTGTGCACGTACCGCTAAGACATCGGCTTCAGCTTTTTCTATTGCTTTTTCTGCATCACGCATGCCAAAACACCAGAACAAGGCTGGATGCACAAAGAAATCAAGAACAGTTGAACTGATTAGGCCACCAAGAATGACTGTTGCAACTGGATAGAGAATTTCTTTTCCCGGTTCACCAGCAGCCAAAACAAGTGGTACCAACGCGATGCCGGCAGTGAGAGTCGTCATCAGCATTGGTGCGACCCGCTCTTTCCCGGCCCGCTCTATCATGTCTCGGGTAAAATCTTCGCCTTCATGTCGAACGAGATGAAGATAATGGGCTATCAGGAGGATTCCGTTCCTCGAAGCAATCCCACAGAGTGATATGAAGCCAACCATACTTGCAATAGTCAGCGACTGATTTGTCAGTACGAGCGCACCAATAGCTCCAATAGCTGCCATAGGTAATGCCGCAAGTACCTGGAGGGACAGGTTTACAGAGTGAAACAATGTATAGAGAAGTACAAACATTCCACCCAGCGACACCAGGCTTAACAAGCCAATCATCCGTGTCGCTTGCCTCTGGCTCTCAAATTGGCCTCCGTATTCAAGAAAAGATCCTGAAGGTAACCCAGACTCAATAACTTTAAGCCGTTTCTGTATTTCTCGAACCACTCCATCAAGGTCCCGCCCAACCGTATTACATTGAATGACAATACGCCGCCTCGCATTTTCTCGGTTGATCGTATTCGGCCCACTACCTTCCCTAATAACAGCAACAGCATCGAGCGGAACTCGCCCACCCGCTGGCAGATTAATGGATAAGTCGCCTAGTTTTTCCACATCGGCTCGATACGGTTCATCCATCCGGACAACAAGATCAAACACACGCTGCCGATCAACTACTTGCGACACGGTTCGACCGTACATTGCTGTCTGTATAAACTCATTGACTGTTTTAACCGTAAGGCCGTATTGCACCAGTTTTTCACGATTGATCTGAATCTTAAGCTGAGGTAGTTCCGTCTGCTGCTCTACGAAAAGATCTGTAACACCTGGCACATCACGAATTGCTTCTTTTATCTGCTCGGCGTTTTTCCTTAATAAAACAAGATCGTCTCCATAAAGCTTAATGCCCACCTGTGCTTTTACTCCCGAAAGCATGTGGCTGATGAGATGTGAGAGAGGCTGTTCAACTGATGCAATAACGCCCGGAACATCCTCAACCTTTTCTCTGATATCCTGAATTGATTGCTCACGACTACGGCTGGCAGTCGGATCTAAACGTACAAGAATTTCTGACGCATTCACGCCTTCCGCGTGCTCGTCCATTTCTGCCCTACCTGTCCGGCGACTCACGTCCAAAACACCGTCAACTGTTCCAATACGTTCATCAACCATTGCATTGATTGCATTTGATGTGGCGAGCGATGTTCCAGGGGGCAAAAACACATTAACCTGAACGCTGCCTTCGTTGAAGGGAGGTAAGAAATCCCTCCCTAGCCGCGCGAGGATCACAACACTAGCTACAGAACATCCGGCTACCACCACTAGAACAATCACCGGATATCGAATGCTGAAACGATTCGCCCACCCTACTAAAGATTGGGAAACATTAAGAACAAAGCTTTTGCGATATTTCCGAGAACCAGCCGAAGTAGGTAACAGCCAGTACGACAGAACAGGCGTAACCGTTAACGAGACGACAAGAGATGCAAGGATAGAAATAATATAAGCCAAGCCGAGGGGCATAAATAATTTTCCTTCAATTCCCCCGAGTGCAAAGAGTGGAACAAAAACAAGAACGACAAGAGCTGTACTAAAGACAATAGAACTTCGGACTTCCCGACTTGCTTCATAAACAACACGAAGGATTGGATGCGGCACTGTCCGCTGACTATTTTCACGAAGGCGACGGAAAATATTTTCGACATCTACAATCGCATCATCAACAAGTTCACCTACTGCAACAGCTAATCCGCCCAGAGTCATCGTGTTAATCGACATGCCAAGAACCTGAAAGACGATGGCCGTGATCATGATCGATAGGGGTATTGCCGTAAGCGTGATAAATGTCACACGAAAATTGAGAAGAAATAAGAACAAAACAACAATTACAAGCAAGACGCCGTCTCGTAATGCCTCGATGACATTTGAAATACTTAAATCAATAAATGTTTTTTGCTGATAAAGATCTGGGGTGATTCGAATGTCAGCCGGGAGAGACTGCCTGATACTTTCAATTGCACTAAGGACATCCTCGGTCAAACGACGAGTATCAGCACCTGGTTGCTTTGAAACAACTACAAGAACGGCTGGCTTTCCATTGACAGCCGCATCACCTCTTTTTAATTGCGCCCCCTCTACAACTCGAGCCACCTGCCCCAAGACTACCGGGCGGTCCTCCCTTGCCTTCACTACAACAGCCTTCAAATCATTTACTGTTTTGATTCGGCCTAATGCGCGAACCAGCAGTTCATTCCCGGCACGCTCGAGATAGCCACCAGTCGCATTTGAATTGCTAGCTCGGACGGCCTGCTCAACATCATGAAGTGATACTCCGTATTGCAACATCAAATCAGGATTAACCAAAACCTGAAACTGTTTGCGACCACCACCCATGGTGATAACTTGCGCAACTCCTGGCACCGTCAACAAACGCTGACGAACAACCCAATCTGCGAATGTTCGCAGGTCAATAGGAGCCGTTTTGCCACGAACACTCTCGATGCCAATATGCATTACTTGTCCCATGATCGAAGAGATCGGTGCAATATGAGGACGCACTCCTATCGGCAGTCGCTCTTGCGCTGATCCAATCTTCTCGGCAACAATCTGACGATTGACATAAATATCTGAGCCCCATTCGAATTCAACCCAAATGACAGAAAGACCAATACCTGACGAACTTCGTACTGTCTGAACACCGCTCGCCCCGGTTAAAACTGCCTCAAGCGGTACGGTCACAAGCATCTCCACTTCCTCAGGAGCGAGCCCGCTTGCCTCTGTCAGAATTGTTACGCGTGGCCGATCAAGATCCGGGAAGATATCGATTGGGAGGTTACGCCAAGCCAAGCCACCATAAAAAAGAATTACTAAAGCAGAGACGGATGTTAGAACCCGATAACGAAGTGCAACTCGTATAACAACATCAAGCATGACATTCCCTTGTGCAGAGACAGGTAGCAGGTTTAGTGGGTATGCCCTGAATGATGATCAGCAGTCGTTCCTGATTGACTCTTCAATGCAAATTGCAGCTGCTGTGCAGCGGTGAGAGCAATAATGTCCCCCGGATGGATTGACCCGTCATTCGCAAGAACAACACATTTTGGATCACGAAATTCAACCTCAACAGCTTGTTGATGAAAGTGATCTCCATCCGCAATAAAGACGTAGTGTTCGACACCATCTTCAGCCACAGCAGTGGCTGGCACAACCATCCGATCCAGCCACTCCTCAATTGGAACTCGCAGTCGCACTCTTTGACCGGGGCGATATCGCCAATTCAGTGTTTCCGAACTCCGTTCACCGACCGGACCAGATAGCTTTTCATTCGGAAGCGAAACAAAAAAGTGCAATGTTCTCGCTTCTGCATCAACCTCACTAGAAAGGTACTCTATTGTAAGTCCCGGAATGTCCCTAGATTCTCCAGACGCGGTCTCAAGCATCGCAACGACGGGCCTGCCCTCTGAAGCAGCTTCACTAATTTCAATCGCGTCTTTTTCAAAAGCCTCAGCGTCAATCATTAATGTTCGATGATCTACTAACACGGCAAGCGTCACACCGGTCTCAACATATTGACCACGCTCGACATCGAGTTGATGTAGCAGAAGTGTGGGCTGGCCTTCAGCATCATTGACTACAAGTTCGTCCTCATAAGGTGCCCGGACTATGACTGTGCCCAGTAGAGTGCGGCTTTCCTGAATTACGGTCACTTGAGTTTCAGAAAGTCCGTGCAATAGTAATGCCTGCCTCTCAGCACGTTGGCGACCCTTCAACTTTTGTAGTTCATACTGCTGATCCAAAATTCTTTTTTTTGCAATAAGACCTTCTGTGT
>PKCL01000264.1 GCA_002862165.1 Planctomycetaceae bacterium | reverse complement strand
CAAATTGTGTTTGCAGCATTTCGAGCGGGAATACTCGGAGAGTTTTTTCCGATTTCAGTAGTACACGGAATGCTTGCTGGAATCGGTATCATTATTTGTATTAAGCAACTTCCAATTGCGTTAGGTGTCAGTGCATCAGGTGAACCACTAGAAATTCTGGCAGATCTTCCACATCTCCTTGCCGAGGCAAATCCTGCAATCGCTGGCATCGGTATCGTGAGTCTCGTTATTATGTTTGCATGGCCGACGTGCACTCGCCCGTGGCCGATTTTATGCAATGTGCCTGCGCCAGTTGTAGTGTTGCTCGTAGCCATGCCCGCAGGATACGGGTTTGATTTGTTGCATGAGCACTCGTACTACTTGCAGGGCCATGAATACCAGCTAGGCGAGCAGTTTCTTGTCAGCATGCCAAAACAGATTTTTGGGATGTTTCGAGATATTACTTTCCCGAACTTTGCGGTACTCGCTGACCCAAGAGCTTGGAAGTGGGCGATTGTCTTTTTCTGTATAGGGAGCCTTGAATCTGTGCTAAGCGCGAAGGCGATAGACGCTGTTGATCCATGGAAGCGCCGTAGCAATATGGATAGAGATTTGTTTGCGATTGGTGTTGGCAATCTGTTCGCTTCTTTGCTCGGTGGCTTACCGATGATTTCAGAAATCGTTCGGTCTAAAGCGAATATCGATAACGGCGGGAAGACACGGTTTGCTAATTTCTGGCATGCAGTTTTCCTGTTGCTATGCGTCGCAATTATTCCGACATTCCTTCACCTTATCCCTCTTGCGGCCCTTGCGGCCATGCTTGTGTATACGGGCTTCCGTCTTACTCATCCCACTGAGTTTATTCACATCTATCGCATTGGTCGTGAACAGCTTGCGATTTTTGTCACGACGATGGTGATGGTAGTCGTCACCGACTTACTTGTTGGTGTGTTGATAGGGGTGGTTCTGAAAGTATCACTTCACTTGGCAAACGGCGTTCCAATTCGTTCACTTTTTAAGCCCTATCTAGAAGTCGAAGATGTCTTAGACAATACAAGTCTTATCCGTGCTCGGGATTCTGCTGTCTTTAGTAATTGGATTCCATTTCGACGACAGATCGAGCAAGTTGGCCTTGTTCAGAAACGCAATCTGATTATCGATCTTTCTGGTGTTCAGCTCGTTGATGATAGTGTCTTGGGAAAACTAGAAGAAATGCGAGAGGCATTTGAGCTTGAAGGACTTGGTTTCGATGTACGGGGGCTTGATTCGTTAATTCCAATGTCAGACAGCGTGCTGTCCACTCGTAAGCGCACATTAGGTCAGATGAAGCGGTTGACGATTATGGCACCATCCGCAGTCGCGGAGCATCTTATCGAAGAGTTTTTTGAGCGAGGTGTTACCGGATATACGATTACTGAATGTAAAGGCGGGGGGCGAGAGTCTGCCGATGGGCCGCTACTTCAGCGAGCACGATGTGTTCGACTCGAGGTTTTGGTTCCCACAACCAAGGCAGCAGCACTCATAGAATTTTTACGGTCTGAAGTTCTGCCAGAATTTATGGCGACCATCTGCCTTGAGACGGTGGAGGTCCTTCGTTCTACTCATTTTGACTAAGCCATGTCCACTATGCACTTTGGTTCTCTCAGTGTCCAAAGATCAACTTTCCAGATGTCAAGCCTCCGAAGATCCGGTGTCTGAAGATCACGCGTAGAGCTGTGGTGACGTTGCGAGCTGAAGTGCGACTTTACAGCCAGTAAGAAACTGTTCGATATCCAATCTTTCGTTCAACGAGTGGCCTGCGACCTGTCCAGCTCCAAGGGTTGCCACAGGAATACCACGGGCGTTAAGCCAGTTTGAATCGAGTGCGCCCTGCGTGGTAAGGAGTTCCGGCTTCATGCCGAGTTCTCGAATCACAGCTTCGGCTGCTTTCACGGAGGGTGCATTCTTTGGGATTAAAAAAGGCTCGTATTCAACATCGGTATGAAATGTAACAGAGCCTCGTTGGCCCTGACTATTTTTCAAAGAGCGAACGGCTCTTTGGCAGGCTCGCTCGACTTCACGGGCTATACGGTCGAGGAGCCGGCGGTCAAAGCTGCGACATTCGCCTTCAATATCGATGCGATCAGTGACAACATTCGTAGCGTCACCGCCATGAATTGTTGCGAGATTACATGTTCCAACTTTTCCACCACGAAGAAACTCTCCATGCCAGCCCCCACTTACCAGATCTTGAATGGCCAGTCCTGCAAGTGCAATCGCGCTCACTCCCCGGTCAGCGGCCCCACCTGCATGACTTGCTATGCCATGAAAAGTAATTGAAAGAGTTCTGCCGCCAATAGCAGCATGCGTAATTCTATGTGGCCCTCGGCCATCCCAGTTCCATGCAAGCTTTGGTTTTCCGAGCTTTCCTACATTGACGAATCGGCTGCCAAAGAGTCCGAGTTCTTCTTGGACAGTAAAGAGCAGGGTAAGAGGTGGATGAGGAATCTTTTTTCGTTTGATTTCAAGAATAGCATGAAGTACTGCTGCAACCCCCGACCTGTTATCAGCGCCGAGGGCGCTCCTTGGATTGCCAGAAATAATTGAGTCCCCGCGTTGTATGGGTCTGCATCCCACGCAAAGTGGAACGGTGTCGAGGTGTGCCATGAGCATTCTTCGAGGCGCCCGTATCGTGCCAGGAAGTTTGACAATGAGGTTTCCAGTACTGCCACCGGCTGGTGATTTTTTGTGAGCGTTATCCGTTGATATTGCTGATGCTGGAATGCCAGCGGCAGTAAGCCGTCGACGGACATATTGAGCAATCTTGGCTTCGTGGCAGCTTGGCCCCGGGATTTTCATAAGGGCAACAACAAGATCCAGAGCGCGGTTTGCGTCGATAGTTGAGAACTTGTGTGAATCAATTTTTTTCAAGCGAGCTACTAGTTTTTGCATGAAAACAGATCCTTTACACTAGGAATGTTGCGTTCGAACATGAGCATTCCGTGACGCTCCTCGTTCAATAGAGTCTTCTACTTTGTTTTGGGGAGGTTTCTGTTCACCATTTGAACACATTGATTTAAATTATCATTGGGTCAAGAGGGCACGTCACATGTTTTTAGATGCTCATGAGGCGTAGCCTTGGTTTGTTCGGATGTATCTCGAAAAGAGGTCTCGTGTGAGTGATGCAGAAGGAATAGATGTAACGGAAGACGGTACGGAGTACTCTCCACCACCAAAGACTTTCTGGAAGACAATCGCAGCCCTTGGGCCGGGCATCATTCTTGCAAGTTCAATTGTTGGTAGTGGTGAGCTTATTGCAACGACAGTAGTTGGCGCAAAGGTCGGATTTGGCTTGTTGTGGCTCATTATTCTTGGCTGTGCTGTGAAGGTGGCCGTGCAGGTCGAGATTGGCCGCAATGCGATTACCTGGGGACGTACTCCGCTTGCTTCGTTTGATCGTGTTCCTGGTCCAAGGCTTGGAGGCCGAGGTTGGATCTACTGGTGTTGGGCGGTGATGATGATTCTTATTGTCGTCCAGCAGGGAGGTATTCTTGCTGGTGTTGGGCAATCGCTTGCTGCGGCGATGCCACTTACAACGGCAGGTCGACTTTCAGGCGACCTGCACGCAGAACTTGCTGCGGCAGAAGTTGACATGGCACTCCAAAAACGTCAGGGCTCAGAAGATTGGGTTGCCGCTAAGAAAAAACTTGAAACACTACGATTGCAGTCCGAGCAGCTTCAGTTTCCACATGACGCCTCGATCTACTCAATTCTGATGACACTTGTGACAGGTATAATGCTCGCGAGTGGGCGATATGGGCTTATTGAAAAGTTCGCACTCGTTCTTGTGCTTGCGTTCACAGTATTTACGTTTCTGGCGGTTGTGATGCTGCAGTTTGATGCCAACTGGGCTGTGACGGGTGAGGAACTGGTTTTGGGACTGACACCCTCATTTGATGGGAATCACGGTGGCTTTTCAGTAGCGCTGGCGGCACTTGGGATCATCGGCGTGGGTGCAGCTGAACTCATGGTGTATCCCTACTGGTGTTTGGAGAAAGGGTATGGGAAATCAGTCGGTTCACGATCTCTTACTGATGGATGGGCTCATAACGCAAAGGGTTGGATGCGTATCATGCAACTCGACGCCTGGGCCTCAATGGTCGTGTATACGATGGTAACAGTGTTTTTCTACATACTTGGCGCAGCCACGTTGGGGCGGTTGGGGCTCGTTCCATCTGGTAATGAAATGGTTCGTACACTCGGCCAGATGTATGTGCCAATTTTTGGTGCATGGGTACAACAGGTCTTCCTGCTTGGTGCATTTGCAGTTCTTTATTCAACTTTTTTCGTTGCGGCTGCTGGTAACTCTCGAATGGTCGCTGACGGCCTGGTTCTTGCCGGCCTCTTAAAAAGCGATGAGGATTCTCGTCGAAACGCAGTACGGGTTACATGTGTCGTCTGGGTACTTGCTGCATTAGCGATGGCGTTTCTCTTTCGTGCTCCAGTTGCAATGGTTCTGGCAAGTGGTGTAGCCCAAGCATTGATGCTTGGCGCACTCGCGGTTGCTGTGCTGTATTTTCGGTATCGAGA
>PKCL01000137.1 GCA_002862165.1 Planctomycetaceae bacterium | reverse complement strand
GCAGCCCTAGAAAAACTGCGGCGAGTCACGATATCACAGAAAATTTTGAGTGATTTAATATTCATAGATGCTCAATTTCAGTACTATTTGTCACCGATTCAGTGTGCATGCAGAACCGGTCCACGGGTGTCTCTATTGGTTCTCAAAACAACTTCGAGCCGCTTTTCAACGCCTCGTGGCTTGACGCCACTACTATTTAAAAATCAAATAGTTGCGGACTGAAGTATTTGATAAACCAATACAGCCTATCCGTTTGGCTCATTTCGTCAAGTTACCTACCCTCCCTCGGCAATTTCTACTTATGGCATCACACACACTAAGCCCATCCCTTACTCTCCAAGCTAAAATTGCTGGTTTTATGGATGAAAAGTTGCCACCTCTTGGTCCGGGGACCGCTGATCGCCGCCTTGAGCAGCGACTCAGCAAGGTCACCCCGAAGACTCTTTTTGAAGACAAGGTCATTGATCCAGATTCTGCGGCCTGCTGTCTTGCCGGCATCTGGCTCTGGAATGGATTCCTCGATCATTCGCATGAATTAAGCCAGAGTATTGATACGCCTGAAGCCAGTTGGTGGCACGCCATCATGCATCGGCGAGAACCAGATGCTATGAATGCAAAATATTGGTTTCGCAAAGTCGGTGACCACCCACTCTTCTCCACTCTTGGCGAGCGGGTATGCCTCTATGCATCAAAAGCTGACCTACCAACTGGGGCACAGTGGCTTTTACGGTGCCAACGCTGGAATCCTTCTCAGTTTATTGACGCGTGTGAGACCGTACGCTGCAGTTCCAATGAGTCCCTTCGCCTGACTCTCTGCGAAGTGGCCGCAATTGAGTGGTATACGCTCTTTGAATATTGCCAACACCTTACGCATGGCACTGAGCAAAAATAAACCACTCGTCAGAGTAAACACCAGTAAAAAGTCACTGGTAAGAAGAAATCGCTGTGGCAATGATTTTAAAGGGCTGAAAAAATATTCACTACTCTTTTACCCGCTCTAAGTATTCAGAGTTCCGAGTATCTATTTTTACCAACTGCCCCTGCTCAATAAATGCAGGCACCATAACTTCTGCTCCTGTCTCAAGTTTCACCGGCTTCGTCAGGTTTGTTGCAGTATTCCCACGAACGGCAGGTTCGGCGTATTCGACTTTCAACACCATATGCTGAGGTGGCTCCATCGTAATTGGATTTTCGTTGTAGAGCATCATGGAGCAGATCGTTCCTTCCTTCAGCCACTTCCATGCATCATCAACTTGTTCAGACGATAACTCGTACTGCTCGTAATTATCGTTATCCATGAAGACAAACTGATCGCCCTGCTTATACAGGAATTGAGCATCTATGGTCGTAATGTCGGCAGTCTCAAGTGAATCACCGCTTTTGTACGTTCGGTCTAACACAGTACTTCTCAAAAGATTGCGAAGCTTACATTTGTAAAGAGCCTGACCCTTACCAGGCTTTACAAAATTGCACTCAATCATGATGTATGGATCACCATCAATCTGGACTTTGAGCCCCTTTCGGAACTCACTTGTGTTATACGAAGCCATCGAAATTGCACTTTCAATTCAGGACAATAAAGGCGTTTAGTGAATATGCCGCGACACTCAATCTCAAGCCTCGCCACCATCATACAGACTGTCAACGCTGATTCCACAGCTACCTGTTCTAGTGAACTATTTTTGAACTAGCCCCATCCTTAAGAACCTAGCTGTAGACTGGATAAAGTTGCTTCCTCAAAATTATGACAACCGCCCCGACAACTCTTCTTATGGAAACATCGACAGTTCGATCGATCGACAGAACAACTTCTCAGCCACCAGTAGTTCGGGAAGCCTGGAAGCAGGAATTAGCTGATGCTATTCGTGACCCAGTAGAACTTTGCGCACTCTTAAAGCTCGATCTCGATCCATTAAAGCTTCATCCGGCAGTTGATCACCACGCAGACAATGCGAGTCCGAACTTTCCGTTGCTTGTGCCACGGGGATTTGCTTCACGGATGAAACAAGGTGATCCGAATGACCCTTTATTGCTTCAGGTATTACCACGGCCTGAAGAATTACATGACACACCGGGCTTTGTATCAGACCCAGTTGGTGAACAGCCGGCTCGTCGAGGGACAGGGCTCATTCAAAAATACCATGGACGCTGTTTACTTCTTGTCACCGGTGGTTGCGCCGTGCACTGTCGATACTGTTTTCGTCGAGAATTTCCATACGCTGAAAGCGGAGCATCGCCTGCCAGTTTTACAGATGCCGTTGCAGAAATACGGTCAGATCAATCAATCTCTGAAGTCATTCTTTCAGGTGGTGATCCTCTTCTGGTAGACGACCAACTGCTTGAAACACTTGTGCACGACATCGCCTCAGTTCCGCATGTCCGAAGGCTTCGTATCCATACACGGATTCCGGTGGTGTTACCGTCTCGTATCACAAAGCAACTGCTTCACATTCTGCACACGACACGATTGACCGTGTGTGTTGTTATTCATTCGAATCATGCTGCTGAGCTTGATTGCGTTGTTGCAGAGTCAATGCAGCGTATGAGCCAAGTCGTTCCACTACTGTTCAATCAAGCTGTTTTGCTGCGTGGTGTAAACGATACTGCCGACAGTCTTATTCAGCTTTCTGAAAGACTGCTCGACCTTGGCATCACTCCGTATTACCTCCATCTGCTTGATCCGGTTCGTGGAGCGAGCGCTTTTGACGTTCCTGAACACGTCGGAGTGCAGCTTATCGAGGAATTACGCAATCGATTACCTGGCTACGCAGTGCCACGGCTTGCTCGCGAGAACCCCGGAACACCCAGCAAGACATGGTTAGCCTAAAGATTGGCTAAAAACATGCCATACTACAGGAGTGAGTCTCAACTGCAGATGTTCACTTTGATATGTAAAAGATACGAATTGCCCCCTCAGATAAGCAGGAAATGTCATGAAGCTTTTGATTGGTGTTGATGGATCACCTCTTTCACTTGATGCGGTACGTGTCGTCGGGCACATTATCGATCCGAGCGAAGATCAGGTAGCGATCTATTTTTCGCCAACAGAACTTCAGCAGCGACTTCCAGAATCATCGTCTTCACTCGTGAGCCGAAGTGCGGCTGACCTCTTTGCAGAGGCACGTGCACTTCTTCCAACAGAGTTTGCAAAACCGGTTGAGATGATTAGTAGTTCTGCATCTGCAGCTGTCGGTATCCTTGAGTCAGCAAGCGGGTGGCATGCCGACCTCGTTGCTCTTGGTGCCCGTAGTCATGGATCAATAGAACGCTTCCGTCTCGGAAGTGTTTCGCGGGCTGTTCTTCATGGTGCCCACCTACCCGTGCTCATTGTGCGAAGCCACCCGCAAGAAGATGGTCCCTTTCGGACAATGGCTTGCCATCACCCAGCGAGTGCTGCAGCTATCGGCGCAACACTGAAGCAGCTTCATTGGTCAAAGGAAACTGACGGGACTGTTATTGGTGTGGCCGAGTCAATGCTCGCTGGCCCACTACCAAGCTGGCTCGAAAAACGTGTCCGTGATCCGGATACCGCTGCCATTGCGCAGGCGTGGCAGGCGGAACATGATGATGAAGTTCATGTACTCAGTGGCAAACTCGAGGCTTTTCAGACAATCTTGCCTCAGTGTTTCCACGGGAATCCTCCGATCATTGTCGAAGGCAACCCTGGTGACAGGATTCTAGAACAGGCAAAAAAAGATCACACAGACCTCATCACTATCGGCCGAACTCCAACGGATAAACTCAGCCGCTGGTTACTGGGAAGTACTTCTGAGGCAGTCCTCTCGCATGCAACTGCCAGTGTGCTTGTCGTTCCTGTTGAGAAGTAGGCTGTCTCAGAAAAATAGCCCTCAAACCAAAGTGCGGGCGGTCTCTATTTGCTCACCATTTCAATATTGAACGTACCACCACCCGACGGCGCGGTGTAAGTGAGCGATGACTTTCCTGTCTGATATGCCTCAGGAATTTTTACTTTTGCTAGTTCTGGTGGACCCGAATATGGACCAGGTTCATCGGCAAATGGAACTTCTACTGAAACTGTATAAATACCAGGATTAAGACCGATCTCGCCTGGCGCTCCATAAATGAAGTAGCCGCTTTGTAAATTTATACCGCCTTCGCCAACCGGCTTACCAGATTCTTGTGGTGTGAATTTTACTGTTAAACCAGACGGTAAAGGCTTCCCATCAAGCGTGACCATTCCAGAAACCTCAGTACGGTCATGGCCGTTTGATCCACAGCCAGCCACAAGCAACAAGGAGAAAGAAAAGACCACTACAGACACTGTTCTTGGCAATCGGATATTCATAAAACTATACGCTGCTTTTGTTGAAGTTAAAACCAATGACACATTGAAACAAACCATCAAAACTGATTGAACGTTTATTGTTGAAGACCATAGGCGAGACCACCCGTGTGATCTCACCTATGTTGATACGTTCAGGGTGTGTACTACATCAATCGAACTCGCCTACGGCACATTAACAGTGTTGCCATCATTCACCTGCATGAGATTGTCAAAAACCGTATCGTCTAAATTAAATGACAGAAACCT
>PKCL01000437.1 GCA_002862165.1 Planctomycetaceae bacterium | reverse complement strand
CGGTGCAACGCAACTCGGCGGTTTTCGGACTGGCTTCGGCGTTCTGAAGCTTCAGCTGTCACACCCGTTGGAACATGCAGTAAAACAACGGCCGTTTCAACCTTATTACGATGCTGCCCACCCGGACCACCTCGCCGTGTTCTCGTTTCACGGCAGGCCCGCAGAAGTTCCTCATCATCAAGGTCAACTGGATGATCCAATACAGCATCCGTTACATGAAATGTTAATGTTTATCGAGATAACGATTCACAATATTTTCAAGGAGCTCCTGACGACCACTGGTATTTGCCGCTGCTTCACCCTTCTCAAGCATACATTTCTCAAGTTCAGCAAAACTGCATGTACCAGACTCGATCTTCTTCCCTAGATCGCTATCCCAGCTCTTATATCGTTCGCTCACAACTGAAGAGAGCGCTCCCTCCTCACGAATCGCCGCCGCAACTCGCAAGCCACGTGCAAAGGCATCCATGCTGCCTATATGAGCATAGAAAAGATCGACGGGCTCGAAGCTTTCTCGACGAACCTTGGCATCAAAATTCACACCGCCGGAACTGAGCCCATACTTCAACAAAACCAACATAATCTGCGTTGTAAGATAATAGTTTGTTGCAAACTGATCAGTGTCCCAGCCAAGCAGAAGATCACCCGTATTGGCGTCAATAGAACCCAGGAATCCCTGGCTGCCTGCTGCTTCAAGTTCATGCATCATTTCATGACCTGCGAGCGTTGCATGATTTGTTTCAAGATTTAATTTGAACGAGTCGGTCAGATCATACGCTCGCAAGAAGTTCACGCATGCCGCTACATCTGAATCATATTGATGCTTCGTAGGCTCCTTTGGCTTCGGCTCAATAAGAAACTGTCCGGTAAACCCAATCGATTTGGCGTGATCTACTGCCATGTGGAAAAACTGTGCAAGATGATCAAGCTCTCGCTTCATGTCTGTGTTGTATAAGGATTGATAGCCTTCACGGCCACCCCAGAAGACATAGTTTTGACCACCAAGTTCTTTTGTGATCTCAAGAGCTTTTTTTACCTGTGCTGCCGCATAGGCATACACTTCGACGTTACACGATGTCGCAGCACCATGCATGTATCTCGGATTACTAAAAAGATTCGCAGTGCCCCAGAGCAGTCCAACACCAGATCGCTCCTGCTCTTCCTTGAGAACTTTTGCAACTGTATCAAGATTTGCATGGCTTTCGGAAAGCGAAGTTCCTTCTGGCGCGACATCACGATCATGGAAGGCATAAAACGGAGCATCGATCTTCTCAAATAACTCAAATGCAGCCCGTGCTCTGTTACATGCGTTTCCAACGCTTTCCGTGCCATCGTCCCAAGGGCGTTGTAGTGTTGCCGCTCCAAATGGATCGCTCCCAGTACCCCGAAACGTATGCCAATAGACAACTGTAAAACGCAAATGCTCTTTCATTGTCTTGCCGGCGACCACCTCGTCTGGGTTGTACCAGCGAAACGCTAGAGGATTCTGGGACTCAGGCCCCTCGTATTGAATTTTTGGGATATCTGGAAAGGCAGCCATGTGCTTTCAACTCCTCACAACGTAATCAAAAAAGAGTATGGTAATGATGTGGGGAAACGGTCCCTCTACACCACTATCAGTATCGAGAAATACAACCATGACACAACCCATGAATACAATCTTGCGCACAACTTTACAAACAACACGAAACCGTTTTCAAGCCACACGATTCACACTGATACTGTTGGTCATGGGACTCGTAGCTCCTGCCATGCTCAGTGCCGAACAAGAACAATGGGGCCATTGGCGAGGACCAACCGGCAACGGCACAAGCCTCACAGCAACACCACCCGTAGAATTTGGACCTCAGAAAAATTGTCGTTGGAAACAAACGATCCCCGGCCGTGGGTCATCGTCACCTGTGATCTGGAACGATCAGGTCTTTATTACCACTGCAGTACCTCTCCGTCGTGGAGACTCCACGCTTGACTTCCGCCTGCTCTGCTTCGACAGACAAACAGGCTCAAAGCAATGGGAACACTCGTGCATTCAGACTATCCCTCATGAAGGAACCCATAGTACAAATGGTTATGCATCAGCATCACCCTGCACCAATGGTAGACACGTGTATGCCCACTTTGGGTCTCAGGGTCTGTACTGCCTCACTATGGACGGCAAGCGAGTCTGGAATAAAGACTTTGGAAATATGCGGACTCGTAATGAATTCGGTGAAGGAAGTTCGCCCACGCTCGTCGATGATAAAATTGTGATTCCATGGGACCATGAGGGGCCCTCACGACTCATATGCCTCAAAGCTACTACAGGCGAGACACTCTGGGATGTCCCGCGTGACGAACCAACCTGCTGGGCAACTCCTCTTATTGTGTCACGTGCTGATGGCTCAAAACAAGTTGCCATGAATGGGCAGAATGCAGCGCGTGGCTACGACCTCGCTACTGGCAAAGAGCTCTGGCAATGCAGCGGACAGACAGTGCGACCGGTGGCATCAGCAGTTTCTGCTGATGGCCTTGTCCTCATCGGTTCTGGTTTCCGTGGGTCCTTTCTCGGTTGTTTTGACCTGACAGGCAGTGGAAATCTTCAGAGTTCCCCTCACGTCCATTGGACGGTATCAAGAAACACACCTGATATCGCTTCACCACTCCTCAACGATGGGAAAATCTGGTTTTATAAGGGAAAAACAGGACTCTTAACCTGCTTGAACATCCACGACGGCACGCCAGTCTATGAACAGAAGCGTATCGAGGGCGTGAGCTACACCTATGCATCACCAGTAGCTGCGAATAGCTGCATCTTTATGACAGACCGAGGGGGAACAATAACTGTCATTCGTGACGGAGATGAGCCTACAGTGATTGCAGTAAATGAGATGGAAGAGGGGGTTGACGCAACCCCAGCCCTCATTGACAACGAACTTTTTATCCGTGGTGAGACGACGCTCTTCTGTATTACTAAAAACTAAACGGGCTCGCTCGGATTAGTAACCATGCTTTCCTTAGCCATTACCTCAACTTCCGAACGAAGCGTCTTGTAATCTGTTTTACCAGTCCCTAGCACAGGAATACTATCGACTCTTTGAACAGCATCAAATCGCATCACACCTCGCATCCCAGACTCAAGGAGTAAGTCAGCAGCTTCTCGGAACGACAACTCCTCAGTTGTAAACAGAACTATCATTCTTCCACCTGGCGTCTCAATACCTTCAACGGCGACTCGTGGACCATTCTCGCCTGAAGGAAACTTTTTTTGAAACGGCACCTCAAGCGCTGGTAATGAAACCATCTCTCCTCCTGCTTTCAGAAATCGCTTCAGCCGACCTTGAAACTGAAAATACCCATCTCGATCAGCTGAGACCAGGTCTCCAGTACGGTACCATTGCTGACCTTCAAATTCCACAAACGGACTCGGACCATCAAAGGCATGATATCCGTCGAATATTGAATCGCCGCGGACCAGTAACATTCCAGTCTGGCCTCGCTCGACCTGCTCCATTGTTTCATGATTCACAATTTTTGCCTGAACATGGTCTACAAGCTTTCCAATACTGCCGTGCTTGTTTTTGTCAATCCGGTTCGCCGAAACCACCGGTGAGCACTCAGTAATCCCATATCCTTCAAGGATGATTGCCTTTGCTGCTTTTTGTTTGCAGAGCACATGCGTTGCCTCAGGACACGCCTCGGCACCTGTAATAATTTTACGAAGACTTTGTAGTTCATCTCCGGCCGCATTCGCCAGAATATATCCCAGGAATGTCGGTGTTGTGAATAAGAGAGACGGTTTGTAAGTGCTAATCAGACGAACGAGACCTGACGCATCAGTCGGATCTGCATACCGAACACTTCGAATCCCTGATAACTGTGGCAGCAGAACATTGCCCGTGAGACCAAACGAGTGAAACGGAGGCAAGAAACCGAGCAGGCTATCAGTGTGATCTGGTTCGAGCACAGCGAGGCTATCATGAATGTTTGTAAGCAAATTCAGGTGAGTCAGCGGGACCGTTTTTGGCGTCGACTCCGATCCCGAAGTAAACAGAAATACCGCCGTATCACGTTCACTCTGACGCGGCACACTATTCAGAAAAGAGGATGGCCAGACATAGGTCCGAGCTAGAACACCCAATGCTTCAATTTTTCCAATCGACTTCTTCACATCCTCAAGAAAAACATACTCTGCCCCTTCTATCGTAATACCAAGCCGATCCACCAACCGACTTGATGACACTACCGTTCTCACACCGGTCACCTGAATCCCATGGGCAAGGCCTGAAGGACCAGTTGTCCAATTCATCATGACAGGTACCTTCCCAGCAAGGTGCATTGCGTAGAAAACAATATCCGCTGCTACACTCGCCGGAAGCATGACGCCAACATGGTTCTCTGGAATTTTGGCAAAACGACGTGCCATCAAGGTGACTGCCACCAGCAACCGTCGTCGAGACAAGACCCCGGACATTGAATCACCCGTGGCCGCAACTCCTGGTGTTTCAATCATTCGACGTACGAATGCAGACGCCACGGTGTCCTCAAGCAGCCAAGGTGACTTTCCTGCTGTGTTTTGACCAATTTCCGA
>PKCL01000041.1 GCA_002862165.1 Planctomycetaceae bacterium | reverse complement strand
CACTCATTACACTGGAGGCACTTGAGGATCTGGTTGCAGCAGAAACTGCAGGTCGCCAAGTAAGTCCATGGCAGTATCGGCCAGGAGATACCAGACTCATTTTTGTAGCGCCAGCAGTGCGTTGTGACGCGTTTTCACCGTACGGAAAATACCGTGAAACTCTTGCATGTGTGGATCGTGTGTCACTCACAATAAATTCTCAAGATGATGCCCTGCGATTTTTTCATTTGTTGGATACGCGCACAAAAGTTGATGCACTTGGCTACACAGGCATGCCACGAAGGTGGATGCCCACCGAGATCGAATATTCAGCCATCGACGCAAGAAACATCATTGGTCGAGAGCATGGCTTAACGTTGTATATGCGATCGAATACGCTTATGAGGCGAATTTGCTGTGAAGCATACGGTGGGCTTGAAACTTTGTCTCATGAAACTATTTTCAAAAAGAGTCAAAAAATTCAAAATGTTAAATGATTTTTTCAGCATTTTTTTGGTGAGCTCGTATCATGTTTTGTATGATTTCAGGTATTTGAACAGTTGCTGTCCAACCAAGATTTTCGGTTGTTTCGCGTACGGATGCAAGCGGATAACAGCCATCGTTCGATCGTACAAATTGATCATCATAAAACACATATTTTTGCCAGGGGAGACCAATCGCCTCAAAAGTTTTTGAGACAAATTCATGAAGTGGTGTTTGTTTTCCTGTCGCGATCAGAAAGTCCTCTGGTTGTTTCCGGGTGAGCATTTTATGTAACGCAACAACATACTCGGGTGCCCATCCCCAATCTCGTTTGATTGAGAGATCGCCTAGGTGAAGATTTTTTTGTTGACCAATCTTAATTGAACAAGCCCCGGCAATAATTTTCTGTGTGACAAAATGTTTTGGACGGAGAGGACTTTCGTGATTAAAAAGAACACCGGTGCATGCAAATAATCCATGCCGATCACGAAAGTCTCGAACGGTCTGAAAAGCCACTTCTTTTGCGACAGCATACGGGTTTGATGGATGACATCGGGACCTACAGGTAACGGGTTGTTGATGTGAATTACCGAACATTGCACAACTTCCAGCCACAAAGAGTCGTGAGGGCGTTGTTGCTTTTTGCAAGGCTTCGAGCAGTCGCTGAGTTGATCCCGCAATACTTTCAAACGTTTCTTTTGGCAGACTAAAAGAGAGGTGAGGGGAAGACTGTCCAGCCAAATGGAAGATCATCGTCGGCGTATAGTCATCGATAAGCTTTTCAATCTGTTCAACACTATCAAGACATAATGACTCGAGTGTTATTTTGTTACAGATTCCGAGTTGCTTAAGTCCCCAGAGCCGATTTGTAGAAATTTGACGAGTTGTACCGACAATTTTGTAGCCGTGTTTCATAAGGTGGGCTGCAAGGTAGCACCCATCCTGGCCTGTGACACCCGTGATCATGGCGATGGGAGGACTTTGCGGCTCGCTTTGCATGATGGAACAATACGTTTGGGTAATGACTACCAAAAAATGAACAGAAAAATTTTATTTACAGCAAGGGTACCTTAAAAGCGGTTTTCGTTAAGAACAAATGGGTTAAAGCTTATTTTTTTCGAAAAACCATTGGGATGTTGCTCCCAGTCCTTCGTCTAGCGAATGCGTCGGCTTCCAGCTCAAGACATTGCTGGCAAGGCTTGCATCGAGAAGATTCGATCGTAGATCTCCAACCCGTTCAGGACCATATTCGGGGCCAGGCAGGATTGTTTTTTCACCAGCACATTTACGAAGCAGTTCTATGTGTGTTCGCAATTTTTCCTCGAGTTCATTGACGTCCGTGCCGATCCCCGTACCAATATTAAGACGCACTACTTTTTCTGAAGCAAAGCTTGCTTTGCTTAATTCAATTGCCGCAAGGTTTGCTGCCGCCACGTCGGGACCATAAACATAATCGCGAACATACTTTCCATCACCATTGATATGGGCAGCATGACCGTTGAGAAGCTGTTTGCAGAAAATTGCGATAACTCCAGCTTCACCGTGGGGGTTTTGCCGAGGTCCGAAGACATTCGAATATCGCAGGGCAACTGATGTCAGCCCATGCTCTCGGGCGTAAAAATCAAGATATTTTTCACCAGTCCACTTGGTAATGCCATAGGGACTTATCGGGTTTGCCGGTGCGGTTTCCAGAGCAGGTTGTGTGACGTCGCCGTATAAAACACCACCAGACGATGCGAAGACCATCCGCTCACAATGAGCGGCGACGGCAGCGTCGAGTACAGAAAGCAGTCCAAGGCAATTGATGTCTGCATCCAATAGAGGTTCACGAACAGATCGACTAACTGATAGTTGGGCTGCTTGGTGGCACACTGCATCAGGTTTAAATGTTTTAAAAATTTTAGCGACAGCAAGTACATCGCGAATATCAATGCGATGAACTGTGATGTCATGAGGAATATTCTCAGCCGATCCGGTTGAAAAGTTATCGATAATTTCAATGTCGTGACCAGAATGAAGGCAGGCATCGACAATATGGCTACCAATAAAACCGGCACCACCAGTGACAATAATTTTCATGATGTGTTGAAAAATTCGGTAAAAATCTAAGAAAATAACAACATAAGTCACTAGCCGATCTGTTCTTCTTGTTCTTCAAACAGAGCAATAGATCGTTATATCTTGCAGGCGTGCCGAGCCGATTTGGAATGAAGCATATTTCTCATGCGGCTTGGGCGCTTGGATGCTGAGCATTTTGTATCTGAAGTTGTTGTTGCGCAAGCCCAAGATCTTTCTTGACCATCATCTCAACAAGTTGATCAAAACTTGTCTGAGGTTTCCATCCGAGCTGCTTATGTGCTTTCGTTGAATCGCCAAGTAGTAATTCAACCTCAGCTGGGCGGTAAAAGCGAGGATCAATCTCAACATACTTTTCGTAGTCGAGACCAAGTTGACCAAAAGTCTTTTTGCAGAAGTCACGAACAGAGTACAGCTCATTTGTTGCAACAACATAATCATCAGGAGTTTCTTGTTGAAGCATAAGCCACATTGCTTCAACGTAGTCACCCGCAAAGCCCCAATCGCGCTTTGCATCAAGATTGCCCAGGAAGAGTTTTTCTTGAAGACCTAATTTGATACGAGTTGCAGCGCGAGTAATTTTTCGAGTCACAAAAGTTTCACCACGGCGGGGACTTTCGTGATTAAAAAGGATGCCGCATGAAGCGTGCAAATCATAGCTCTCACGATAATTTATAGTGATCCAGTGGCTATAAACTTTTGCAACGCCATAAGGACTTCGTGGGTAAAAAGGCGTAGTCTCTTTTTGTGGTGTTTCAACTACTTTCCCAAACATTTCAGAACTGGAAGCTTGATAAAAACGAATTTGGCGACCGGTATCATCTTGTACGTCACGAATAGCCTCCAGCAGTCGTAACGTACCAACAGCAGTCACATCTGCGGTATATGTGGGCTGGTCGAAACTGACACGCACGTGGCTCTGGGCAGCTAAGTTATAGACTTCGTGCGGCTCAATTTCCCTGAGGAGTCGCATTAATCCATTGCCATCTGCAAGATCTCCGTAATGGAGATGTAATTTGGGCTCGTCACCATGAATAAGATGTTCGATTCTCTCTGTCCCGAACGTACTTGATCGCCTTCGAAGACCATGCACTTCATAGCCTTTAGATATCAAAAGTTCTGCTAGATACGATCCATCTTGACCAGTAATGCCAGTAATAAGTGCTCGACGCGACATGATTGAAAGCATTCCAAGAGGAGAAAAATATTTATTGAACGGCACTCTCGAATTTGCGCCACTCGATACAACAAAAAGAGTAGCAACGTATCGAAGTCGGCGAAATATTGCTTTTATGCCTAATTACAGCTTATTTTTCTTTTTAGGAACTATGAATCATAGGTGGGTCTCATTCAGATGCCTTTGAGTAATGTTTTGTAGACACCAGCGTACTGCTGTGCTGTGGCCTGCCAAGAAAAGCTTTCCGCATGCCGACGACTTTGAATCGCGCGGGAAGGATTATTTTGAAAAGCCTGCGCAGCATCCATTACAGCTCTGGCCATCTCCGGTGCTTCATATGAAGGGAAAAAGAAACCACTGTCACCAGCAATCTCCGGCAGGCTTGTACGGTTGGACATGACTACTGGTTTTCCGAACTGCATGGCTTCAAGTACTGGAAAGCCAAATCCTTCTGTCAATGAAGGAAACACAAAAACATCACAATTTTTCAGGAGCCACTGTCTCTCGGAATCAGTGATTACTCCGGGTAATATTATGTGATCTGTGAGCTCAGCGATATCGCGCTCTCGAATAATATTTTTTCCGTAGGGAGTTTCTTTTTTCCCAGCAATGATGAGTTTGTGATGCGGAAGATGTTTCATCATTCCAACTAACGTGTGAAAATTTTTATGCGGTAGAAAATTACCTATTGAAAAAAGAAAGGGACCTTCTGGCATCCAGTGAGGTCGATCAGCACCAACAACATTTGATTTTGTGAGTCCGAGCGGGATGACATGAATTGGTTTTGAGCCCACATCGATATGGCGAGCAAGATCATCAGCAACAAATTGAGAGTCAGTGACAATGGTACTCGCTCGATAAACAAGCTTTTGAACCTG
>PKCL01000083.1 GCA_002862165.1 Planctomycetaceae bacterium | reverse complement strand
TCTGGATCATGAATTGCTATCTGAAGAGCTGTGCACCCACGACTGATAAGCTTGTGAAAGTCAGGGTGAAAAACATGATGAGAATTTATGCGACCAAGACATTCGATGAACAGTTGATGTGCTTCGTTCTCTGTAATTTTACGAAGGGCTTCTTGGTACGCTTTCTCAGCAGATCGACGACTTAGATCGCAATGAATTTTTGCAAGATCATATCGCTGATACAGTTCGTTAGAAAGTTTTCCTTTGCGAGCAGCAGTTTCACAAAGGCTCACAAGTTCCGGCCATTGACCCGCAGCCTCAAGCTTTGTTGATCGGACAGCAAGGTCATCGATAGCGAGTTCGCTAGCAATGGTTGGATGTACAAATTGACTGACAAATATGGTGCCCAATACGAAGGCCGCAAGAGCCTTCATAGGAAAAATTCTCCATCGAAAAGTAGGACAGTTCTGAGGGGTCACTGTCAACGAGTGGTGTGGAGTAGTAGCACGCACAGGCAATCCATTTTTCTAGCTGGCTTCGACAACGTCACGAAGCGGTCTATCCCATGACCGCTTCAGATTATGGATCACATTTTGAGACTGGTCAAAAACAAGTAAGAGGCAAACGTGAAAACCTGTTCGGAATCAGTCCCTAGTCTCGGTTTGATTGCTGTAACCCGCATTTTTGACCCATTTTTCCCGAAAATATCGCTTCGTTGGTACGATAAAGATTCCGATTTTCCTTGAAATACCAAATGACCAGTTCCCGTGACGTAGAAGTACCGCCAGACACTCCTCCGCAGACGCTGATCCTTCTCGATCGTGTGCGACGTGGAGATACTGCTGCTGTCAATGGACTTCTTGAGAGGCACAGAGCGGCCATTCGAAGGATGATTGATCAGCGTCTCGATCGAGTTGTTCGAAAACGCGTTGATGCGAGTGACATCGTTCAAGATGTTCTTGTTGAGGCAAATCGAAGATTAGGTACCTACCTAACAAATCCAACAATGCCGTTTCAATTATGGCTTCGCCATATGGCGCGTGACCGAGTCATTGATGCTCATCGACGTCATAGGGTGGCTGGATCTCGAAGCCTAGATAAGGAAGTATCACTAGACGCTCCAGTGGATTCAGATCAGTCACAAACAAATCTTGCACAGAAGATTGCTGATACAGAGTTGACTCCGGCTGCTGTTGCGACATGGCATGAACTCGAGCGACGTTTCGCTGAGGCTGTTGAAAACCTTGAAGAAACAGATCGTCAGATCGTTTTGTTGCGTCATTTCGAACATATGTCGACCGCGGATGTCGCAAAAGCTCTCGGGCTCACGAAACCTGCAGCGGGTATGAGATACATGCGTGCGATGCGGCGTCTTCGAGTCTTACTTAATGATGTGAGCTAGCTTTGGAACAGAATGTCGTCAAAAGTATGTGGAAAGCCTAATATCCTTTGTTCTTATGAACATGAAAATTTAGTATTCGGACAGCACCGTGCCAACAACAGACACAGATAAACCAATTGAAGAAGAGCTCTCACCAGATGCGGAAGAGCGGTTAGCAGTACTGTTGGAGGATTTAACAACAGGTCCTATTGATCAAGCGCACGACAGGCTAGAAAAGCTTTGTCTTCAGAATACCGATCTGGCAAGACAACTCAGAGAATTGTTTGCGACTGTCTCTGTGACCGATGCTGTGGCCATGGAATCTACCATCATCATGCTTGATGGAGGTGTAGATGCAACGAGTATCACTGAAAATGACGCACGCCCATTCCGTGGAGATGGTTTTATGCCAGGGGCCTCGTCGCTACCAGTTCAATTTGGGGAGTATGAACTCCTTGAAGAGATTGGACGCGGTGGCATGGGGATTGTGTATCGAGCAGTACAAAAGAGTCTTCAAAGAGTTGTTGCAGTAAAAATGCTCCTACGTCGTGACCTAGCAAGCCCGGCAGATCTCTCAAGGTTTCGCAGTGAGGCCGAGGCCGCTGCCCAATTAGATCATCCGGGGATTGTTTCTATTTTTGAGGTTGGTGAGCACGATGGTCACCCTTTCTATTCGATGCGATATATCGAAGGCACAACGCTTGCGAAACGGCTACAAGCTGGACCAATTCCACCAAGAGAAGGTGCAATGATATTGCTTCGTGTGGCTGAAGCAGTGCAAAGTGCTCACGCCCGCGGCGTTCTTCATCGTGACCTCAAACCATCAAATATTCTGATTGATCTCGCTGGTAAACCGCATGTCTCTGATTTTGGCCTAGCGAAACGGCTTGAGGGCAATCAGACAATGACGCATACGGGGGCAATTCTCGGTACGCCGTGCTACATGTCGCCAGAGCAGGCTGCTGGTAGTCGTGGAGATGTAGGAACCGTCAGCGATGTATGGAGTCTTGGCGCAATTCTCTATCAAGTACTTGTTGACCGCCCACCATTTCAAGCGTCAAGCCCAATGGATACGTTGCTCGCTGTCTTAGAGGTTGATCCGCCACTTCCTCGCTCAATCAACAGCCAAGTGAATCGTGATTTGGAAATGATTGCGCTCAAAACCTTACAGAAACCCCAAGATCTGCGATATGCATCAGCAATTGATCTTGCAAACGATCTCAGAGCATTTTTAGCGGGTGAGCCCATCGCTGCTCGTCAAGGAGGAGTGCTTGATGTTGTTTCACGGCTTCTTCGGGAAACACACCATGCTGTTGTCCTAGAGAACTGGGGACTTCTTTGGATGTGGCATTCTGTGGTTGTTTTAATTCTTTCAGTAATTACGGATGTACTTGCTTGGCAGGGGGTTGAAAGTCGCTGGCCGTATGTCGCATTATGGACTGGTGGTCTTGCATTGTGGGCACCGATCTTTTGGGCACTGCGATATAGAGCTGGTCCGGTTACAGCGGTCGAACGACAAGTTGCTCATATTTGGGGTGGTACGATGATTGCCAGCATGCTTCTGTTCTCAGTAGAAGAATTGCTTGGGTTACCGGTGCTTAAACTCTCACCGGTTCTTGCGCTCCTCGCCGGCCTCATGTTTTTTGCGAAGGCAGGAATTCTTTCCGGTATCTTTTATATTCAGTCGATTGTTTTGTTTGTGACAGGCTTAGTTATGTGCGGTCTTCCACAGTTTCAGCATATCCTCTTTGGATTAGTGAGCGGCGGCTGCTTTTTTATACCGGGGTTGAAATACTATCGACAATTAACAGAGTCTGATCGATAGCTTCCTGAAAATTTTGTATCAACGCTTAAGACAGGTGTAGACAGCAAGTTTTATAAGGTCATATGCACCTCGAAGCATTTCGATACCATTTGCTTTGCTTTCGCCAATTTTTCTGTTTGTAAATGTTATTGGAATCTCTGTTATGCGCGTTCCCGACCGGTGTGCCCGCCATAAAAAGTCTTCAAAAAAAGCATAGCCGGAGGCAAGATTAGTAAGATCGATCTTTTCGATGCACTGCATGCGAATTGCACGAAAACCACTTGATCCATCACGAACAGGAACACGTAGGGCAACGCGTGTGAACCAGCAGACGAGCCAACTTATGACGCGTCGTTTCACTGACCAACCGACGGTATTTCCACCAGGTATCTTTCGAGATCCGATAGCGATATCAAATGGTTCTTTGTTTGCTGGCGTAAGTGCTTCGAGCAGACGTGGAAGATCAGCTGGGTCATGGCTTAAGTCACCATCGAGATGAACCGCAATATCGGCACCCCTTTGATGTGCAAATGTAAGACCTTCCAGCGTTGCTGTTCCAAGGCCTCGGCGATCTACTCGGAGGAGGAGGTGGATATAACTATGTTCATCTGCTTGCTGAGCAACAATCTGCGCCGTGCCATCGGGTGAGTTGTCATCAATAACAAGTATCTGCGCATCCGGAAGAGTAGTATGAATCGAACGCAATAAATGCCCGATAGAAGCAGCCTCATCATAGGTTGCTATTTGTACAACGACTGTGCCAGGAGGCCATTTGGAAAGGGTCAGATGGGTTTCCTTCATCAACAATAGAGTAACAAAACCAGATCCTGGTTGAGATGCCTAAAAAGGGAGTTGGCTCACGTCAGTTCCCTTTGCAATGTACTTAAGCTTGTTATCGAACAACTCACAACGTGTATCATCTAGATCAAATACATTACGATTGCACGTGGTGGCTCGAGTGGACGTTTGAATCCTTCTCGAAAGAAAAGCCTCTTGCTCCCGCCAAGGCCATTGTGACCAGATCTGACAAGAGCTCGCGGACATTCCCAGCAAAAAGAAGCCGCCACATCTAACTAGGCTGAACAGAATGTGCTACTCCTGCAGCAAGGCGGACATCGGTAGTGACGTCACAAACAACTTTTCCGAATCGATAGAGAAGACGTCTGCCAGACTGCCCGCCTTGGCAGAGAATATCAGGCCGGCCAAGATTGCCAGCACTGGCAGCGACTTTACCGAAAACAGCAATTTGGTGGCAACCATTGTGCCGTGCCAGCTATGGCCTGCCTGCCCTCCAATAAAAAAGCGGGAGTTGACAAAAGCCAACTCCCGCCCTTTCAACTGATTGTGTTAGCAGCCAGATTAAAAGTCACCAACCGTCTCGCCACCGTTTTTAGTGCTAAGCGAAAGAAAGACTTGCGGGCTGATATTGGGATAAACAAA
>PKCL01000294.1 GCA_002862165.1 Planctomycetaceae bacterium | reverse complement strand
TTGCAAAGCGTATTGGTGTCGTGAATTTCTGTCGTCGTAGTTCAGAGATATCCTGGGTGAATAGTTCAGCTACAACAGATCCTTTCTCGGTTTGGCGAAGTTGCACGACTTCAGGGAAGTCCACCCGAGACCAGCGGTCAACAAAAAGTGAGCGATCGGCATTAAATTCCCAACGGTGCGTGCCGTCACCATCAGTCAGTATGCGGAGGTCTGTTCCGTCAAAATTGATTCGAGCCAGATGAACGTGGTATGGGTCCTGGTCTGGATGAATGCCCATTACGGAAAACAAGATGACACCACGCCGCTCATTCACATGTTCAATGCTTCGGACGACCCACTCACCTTGTGTGACCTGACATAGTTGCTGCCCCGTTATGGCGTCATATCGATAGAGATGGTTCCAGCCGTCTCGTTCACTTGCCCAAATGACTTCATTTGATGAGTCAAGCCAGTGAATGATTGTTTTCTGTGAGTAGTCAATGAATGTCTTTGAAGTCTCATGAACAATGTCTTGAATGTGGCCCGTTTTTGGATCAATTGATCGAAGCGTGAGTTGTTGATGCCCCCTTTTATTGAAGAGAACGTATGCTCGACTGTTGTCTGGCGACCATCGTAGGAACCGGACACTCCACGAATCTAGAAATGTATAGTCATCACAAGGTAATAATTTTTTTTCACCAAGATGAAATAGTCTTGGACGGCGCTGTGGAACGGAGTCTCCAGGCTTCGCGTAGTTAATCCACCGCATGGTTGGCTGCACCTGATCATCAGGTGCTGACGTAAGAAGTGGGATCTGACGCTTTTTGATCTGGGTTTCTTGAAATCCAAGTGCGTATTCTTTGTTTGGTGAGTAGTGGAAATTATTCAGGAATACGTCGCCCTGATGCCCATCTTTTGTGAGTTGATCTTCTTGGTTATCACTTCGTAACCAAACGTTATGATTTTTTATAAAGAGTTTTCCTGTTGGTTGGGTTTTGTCTTTATGTGCTTGCGTAGCTACGCCGCGGAATCCCTCCATGGCGTACTGCTGTGATTTTGGGTTTAGCGTTGCAATACAGTCCCATTCAAGGGTTGAAAAAATTCCAGCAAGTTTGTTTGTGCTGAAATCAAGTACCCATTGGTGGCTTTCGTAGGTGGAAAGTGAGCGGCTTTCACCTGCTGGCACATCACCGTAGGGTTTCAGTTTCCCGTCGAATGTGACCCAGAAAATTCTGACTGACCGATCAAATGTGTTTTGAAATGTGATTGTGACAGGTGTTTGATTCCCAGAACTTTTGGACCATCGTTTTTTCGGCTCTAGTTCGGAGTGATCATGGTGATCAATGGATAGATTTTGTGGTGTAGCGCTTGATAGGTCACTAGGGTTGAAATGAATAACACGATATCGAGGTTCCCCATGGCTTTTGTCTTCAAAAATCAATCCTTTTTCAGACCAATGATATTTAAACGTAGATTCCCTAAAAGCCTTTGGGAAACTCGAACGGATTTCTTGAGCCCGTCGGTAATCATCAACAGTTCCCTGTGGTCGTACAAAAGGCTGTAACAGCAGGAAGTAAGTTGGAGTAAGCCAGAGTAATCGCCATAACATACGGCAGTGCTCCATCAGAAAGGGCTTTTGTTATAACAGCGTAAAATTCTATTCGTTGCCTGAAATCTTCAACGCCACTCTTTGAAAAACAGTATACCGGCTGAGCCTGCTCCTATTCGATTCACCGAGAATAAACCCTTGGCCAACTCGCTTTATGCGAAGAGTCGTCTAACAAAAACTTTGTAAAGAGGACGAGTCAGTGCCATTTCTTCAAAGAAAGCCGGATAGCAATTTAGATCGTTGCCGCTGCAAGAGATTTGATCATGTACCGGCGTTCCTGACGATAGGTTGCCGAAAATGCTAATGCTTGGCCGGCTCGTGCAATATCGTAGCATTGGTGTGGGTGATCGAAGCACCATCTTATCCGCTCTTCAAGGTTAGAGAGATTCGTTGCGACCGGTATGAAATGAACCCATGGTTTGAGGCGGTGGTAATACCATTGTTGAAAGTTGTACGGACTAGAAATTTTTAGAATGCAACAGCCAAAGAGTAGTCGGGTGAAAAAGTTTGTAAACGCATTTGCATTTCCATCAATATCAATAGCAAATTGATATTGAAGCCACGAATTCGAAGGAACACGGGTTCCAACAATCCCGACTTCTCGTAATCGCTGTACAGGTAGCGAGTTGTCACGAGGACTTGGTGTGATAGCACAGTCAATCGGTAATGTGTGGTCTGCATTTTGAAGTTGTTGGCTTAATAAACAAAGCCGTACTCGCTGTCGAATCGTTTGGTCTCGCCAATCCATTTGGGTCTTTGAACAAAGTCCGTGCCCGTTTGGGCCACCTCGCCATACGATACAAGGCTTGCGTGCGAACCAGTGTGGTCCTTGCAGTGCCATATATCGTTGCTTCATGTAACCAGCCGAGTTTGTAAAACCTCTGTCTGGAAAAAGTGTTGTCTGTGGATACGCTGAGCAAAATCCAGCTACAGGTCCGTCTTGGGTCACCCAATCACCCAAATCGACTCGCCATCTCCCTGGAGGGACATTCTTTGTGCTCAGGATATCAATGAAGGCCCCAATTCTTCGCCAAGCGGTTGAAAAACCTGTCTTCGAATGTAGCCAACCCCTGTCCATTTCAACCTCGAGTTGATTACGAGAATTCTTTGAGATTTCAATTATGGAACCTGCTGTGTCTGCCTTTGAATGTCTGAGTTCAATAGACACTCGTGACAAATTTCGGTGGGTGTGGGACGCAACTCGAAATTTTAATGCTCGCAATTTCAGGGGAGCAAAATTTTTGTGAAGCCAGGATGAATTTTTGTGCGAAATTCGCATTATATTCTCTAGGTCCGCGGTGCAGATACTCACTGCTATGAGGAAGAAACGTGAGCCACCTCCGGATGAAGAGTTTCGAACCCTTCACTTTTATGATCAATTCGACAAAAGGCGACGAATACTTTAAGAAAAAAGAGTAGTGAATACGTGGGCGGATGGAGGGCGTGTCTCTGTGGGATTCTCGCTTTGCTATAAGAGTTGATTTCACTATGGAAAAATGACTTCTGTCACTCATTTTGTTGAAAAGGCGGACCTTGAAAAAAAATCTAGTGAGGGAACGACAAGCATATCTGCGCCTTCATGCCTGCGTAATCCTTTGGGGAGTGACAGCGATTCTTGGACGGCTTATCTCTTTGCCGGCCTTGCAACTCGTCGCGTGGAGGATGGCTCTTGTTGTAGGAGTGCTCCTTGTGGTGCGGAAGACGTGGAGCGGCCTGCGTGTCATGTCATTGCATTCTTTTTTTGTATTTTCTGGGATAGGCTGTGTTGTTGCAGGGCATTGGTTCGCTTTCTATACATCAATAAAAATATCAAACGCTTCGATTGCGGTGTCGTGCCTTGGATTAGGTTCAATATTTGCGGCGATTATTGAGCCGGTTGTCATGCGAAGACCTCATGAGCGTGCCGAACTTCTTCTTGGGATCCTCGCCGTACCTGGAGTCGTACTGATTGTCGGTGGGGTGCCACTACAGATGAGGCTTGGCATTGTCGTCGGTGTTGTCGCTGCATTACTGAGTGCAATTTTTACGACTCTGAATAAACGATTTGCAACGAACAATAACCCATTTGCGATCACCTGCGTTGAGATGGCGGCTGGCGTTGTTGTGCTTGGTATACCTGCTGTCCTCGGTGGCCTCGCCATGCCGACTCCGATGGATGCCGTCTGGCTTCTTGTTTTGGCTGTAGCTTGTACGTTGCTTCCTTTTGTGGTGTGGATTCAATCGCTTCGATATGTCAGTGCATTTACTACGCTCCTGATGCTTAATCTTGAGCCGGTGTATGCAATTCTTCTGGCCGCGGTCTTATTTAAAGAATATGAGGATCTGACACCACTTTTTTATATTGGTGCCGGAATCGTATTACTCACAGTGCTTCTGCAGCCACAAGTACGACGACTCGCCCGATCCACTATCGAGGTAGAGACAACACCATGAGCATTCTGTTTTCATAAGATTCACCATTTGAATTTAGGGAAAGCGGTATAAGATTTTTTTCAGAAAGGTTCTTATGGTACGTTGGGATTGTCGACGACGGGTGGTTTTACCGTGCTTGAGAAAAGCCATTGTGGTCAGTACGTGAAAGCATTTTCGTGCGGTGTTTTTTTGTATGAAGTCTGCGTAATACGAGGTATTTCATGCGAGTGATCTATTCTATGCTCCTGGTACTAGTCTTTTGTGGTGTCAGTACCGCAGCTTCCCCACCACCGAACATTCTTATGATCTGTGTGGATGACTTGCGGCCAGAGCTTCGGTGTTTTGGCGTTGACTATATTCATTCACCAAACATTGATGCACTTGCTTCCCGGGGACGAATTTTCCGTCGTCATTATGTGCAGGCTCCTACATGCGGAGCCTCACGGTATACGCTTCTAACTGGGCGGTATGGGCCTGTGAGTAATAACGCGCTGTTCCTGCGAGCAAAGCAGATACAAAATCAGCCAGGCAGTGTGCCGGCTTCGATGCCCACATGGTTTCGACAGCACGGATACACAGCGGTATCCGTCGGCAAGGTATCACATCACCCGGGAG
>PKCL01000297.1 GCA_002862165.1 Planctomycetaceae bacterium | reverse complement strand
AGAGATTGTCTGATCGAGTGAAATTGTGACTGGTGTATTCGTGCCAACAGATTCACTTTCCAGACCAATGAGGTCGACATAAATCGGTACTTTGGCCTGCTTCGCGAGATCATCAAGCACTTCTGTGAGAGGTTGGTTACGATACCTTGCCTCGATTTGATTGGAAAGATTCGATTTGATTTTCATTTCAGCCGGAGACATCTGCGACCGGCCCTCTGCTGCAAGACGAGCTCGGCTTTTGGTGAGATCTTCCCAGTCATGCGTTTCGGGAAATTCAATCGGGCCAACAAACGGCATGCTCGACCCTTCAACATCTTCTATGACATCGAGAAGAGCATCTCCTTTACTGCCGGCGAGCATTTTCTGTGTGTCGAGTCGTCGGATCACCCGGCTCTGACTCAATAACTGACGTGCAACAACACTATCGGGGGACAGCTGCGCAGCTTTTTTAGCAATGACTTCGGCTTCAGCAAATCGTTGCTCATCAATGAGTGTGTTATATTCTTCGACAAGTGTTGCAAGCCGTTGGTCAACTTCAATCTTACGGCCACGATCTTTATCAATCTTCAGTTCAATCATGGCGTTCTGGCGGTCGAGCTCAAGCTCATTACGACGCTTGCCAGTACTTTCTTCGATCTCTAAACGTGTTCGTTGTACGCGTCGACCAAGTAGCTTTCGTGTTGCGTCGGGTAGGGCAGTCTCTGCCGCAACGGCCTCAGCAGTTCTGTCGAGCAGTTCGATCGCTTCAAGAGGATTCTTTCCAGCTAATCGTTTTGCTTCAAGCTGTTGCGCTGCAACCTGTGCTGAGAGTTTTGCAGCAATGACATCAATCGGTAGAGATTCAGGTGACGGTAGAACTTCAGCCGACTCAGTGTTTTCAACAGTTTTCTCCGGCTGTGCATCGGCTGCAAGCATTTGCGTCGCCAAAGCAAATGCCATGACGAATGCTGCAGCAGAGTTTTGTGTCGGCGTTATCAGAGTGAAAGTAAACTTTCGCTCGGAACCGCTTGCCAAGGCCATGCCATGAATCCTGTGAAGTCGTGTTCAACCGGTTTGAAGCGAGAGAATTAGCTGTGACCACGAATTGGGGTCAACCCCAAGAAAGATTGAAGGTCGTAACATCTTTACCCTGTCTTCCTCGTTTCACAGATCAGCCAGAATTCCTCAAAAGCCGGGGTCAACTCGGGGGGGCTAAGGCTTCACGACCTCGACGATTATCCCATTGAGCTCAATGACTCAGCACGTTGCCGGTCGATTCAGAACACAACGTTCCACGGTTTCAAGAAGCTGGTCGAGGCGAAACGGTTTAAAGAGGACGAGTTCTACTCCTGCTTGTCGGGCTTTGACAATTGAGTGACCCGGGTCATAACCAAAGCCAGTCATGAGAATCAGGGGAACCGGCCCAATGATTTCTTGTAGCTTGACCAAAAGTTCATATCCGCTCATATCAGGCAGTCGAATGTCAGCGATGATCGCATCGTAGGATGTTTCTTTTACTGCTTTCACCATTGAAATTGCTTCATTTCCATCACGAGCTGTTTCCACAATACATCCTTGGCGTTCAAGCAGGTTGTGAGCAGCCGCTCGAACTTCGTCGTCTGCATCAACAACAAGAACAGATCGATCTTTAAGAGCTGTTCTTTGTCCTGTTGCTCTGCCCTGTGACTGTGCGTAGCTTGGTGTCATTTTTTCACCAACGCGTTGAATCACAAGTTTTATGTCACGGGCATTTTTAAGAATACGTTGCAGTCGTTCAACAACGTCAGGGTCATGGCCAATGTATCGCTCCATGACATTGACAGTGTCGTTGAGCAGTTGGTCAACCGGTAAGGCAACAGCTCCATGAATGGCTTCGACACTCTCAGCGGCAGTGCTGGCTTTTTCGGCCACGAGTAATTCGAGTGTGTTGAGGGAAGCCGCTACGTCCTGTGCAAAAATCTGAAGGAACTGAAGATCTGTATTCGTAAAACTGCCAGGCTCAGGGCTCTCAACGTTAAATGTTCCAATGACTTCGGTATGCATCAGCAGTGGAACGGTAATCGAGCTTTTTGCTCCCTTGCAGCCTTCAAGGAATCGGATGTCTTCGATTGTGTTGTCACAGAAGTAGCTTCTGCCAGTTGCGGCTACATAGCCAGTCACGCCATTGTTTTCTTCCCGAGCGAAGAGCACACGAGACTCTGCTTCCGGTTGCATGCCCTCTGCAAGAAGTGGCTCAAGACGGCTTGTCTGCCTGTCGAGAAGGCGAATTTCTAAGACATCAAATTTAAGCAGATCTTTCGAATAATAAATGATGTTACTTTTGAGTAGTTCTATGCGTTCCTGAACAGTCATGTCAGCCAGTTCAGTTGGCGTAAGATCAGCTAGTGTCTGTCCGGCCTGATGAATTGCTGCTCGCTTTTGTTGTTCAAGCATGGTCCGCGTCACATCACGCACAACGACTATCGATCCCTCGGGAGTGTTGCGTTGTTTCTCCCCAGCATCTTGAAGCCCGGCAGGTGGCACAGAGAACAGTGGCGAAGATTGCAGATGGAGAAAGCGATCGTCGGGCATGCGGAGAACAAGGCCACCGCTATCTGCCGATGCCTCTTTATCAAGCCACGTACTTGGCACGGAACAGTCACCCGAAGGGTGTGCCCATTTTGGTGTTCCAAGGGCTGTGAGAAAATTTGCCGAGGGGCCTCCACGGCCATTGAAAAAAGATTCTAAAATATCGTTTGCCCACAGAACACCACCGCAGGAGTCGAGAAGCGCAACTCCATCAGGGAAATGTTCAAGAATAGTTGGCCCCATGAGTAAGGCTGCAACGGTTTCTGGTTTGGTTGTGATTTGGCCCGCAAGCAGGACTGCAGTTACTGGCTCACTGGCGACCATTGCCACAATGTCAGCCGGTGTACTGACCGATACAAAGTCACACTCTTCTGGATTGAAAAGTCCGGTCGTGTCGATAAATTCTGGCGCGGATGGCGGATCACCGGGGATGCCTGCGACAATGATTTTGGGCTTGGGCACCCTGCGATCTCCAGTGAAATGTGATTTCTTTATTATAAGGAGTATAAATCCAAGCCTCGAGTCTCGCCAAACTCTGGCTGGGCGTTGCCCTGAGAGGTACGAGACCTATACTGAAGTATAGGAAACACGGGCGAAATTACGATTTCTTGGTCCTAACGCTGGTTGGCCCAAAATATTATTCGCTCGTGGCATAAGGTAGACATCCTTCCAACGTTTGATGCCTGGTGTCGTGGAATTCATCGATCTGCTCACTCGAACGTAGCAGGGATGCCAAATGCTTGATGAGGAGTACCGTGTCGACAACTTCCATTCCAGATGACTCATTTTTAGGTCGTTATCAGTTTTTGCTGTACCGACTTTTTTCTTTGGCAGGGCTTATCCCTGTTGGAGCTTTTCTGGTTGTCCACCTACTCACAAACTCATCCGTATTAGCTGGTGCGGCATCGTTCCAGGCCCGGGTTGATCTCATTCATTCGCTCGGACCATTACTGCCAGCCATTGAATGGCTCTTTATCTTCTTGCCAATGTTATTCCATGCGGTGATGGGGTTTGTCATTATTGCGACAGGAGTTCCGAATGTTGGATCATATTCGTACATGGGAAATGTTCGCTACACCCTGCAAAGAGCAAGTGCAATGATCGCATTTGTTTTTATTTTTTGGCACATTACCCAGCTTCATTGGATGGGCGCACCACTTGGTGGGGGGCAGTTTGATCCTCATCATGCAGCGAGTTCTGCTGCAGTCGCTTTGAAACCAGTTGCTATTACGCTGCTTTATGCAACAGGGATCATCGCAACGGTCTATCACTTTTCAAATGGCTTATGGAGCATTGGTATTACGTGGGGTCTTTGGACAAGCCCGGCTGCAATGCAGCGAGCGAATTGGCTAAGTATTATTGTTGGTGTTGGTCTTGGTGCCGCTGGCCTTGGTGCACTTGGTGGCATGCGGTCCATTGATGTTGAGAAAGCGAAGGAAGTTGAAACGCGAATGTATAAAGCGAGACAGCTTTTAGAGGGTGGTATCTCAGCGGAGAGTGCACAGCAATCCACTCACGCTGTGAGTGTGAGCCGAGTGTCGTCTGGTGCGACAGATGAACAAGGCATGTTGTCTAAGAACAAAGAATAGCAAAGTTCAAAAAGGATGAATCCATGACACAATCACGAGTCCTAGTTATCGGCGGTGGCCTTGCAGGCCTTTCCGCAACAATGCGTCTAGCTGAGCTTGGCGTACATGTTGACCTTGTGAGTCTTGTTCCGGTGAAAAGATCACACAGTGTCTGCGCTCAAGGTGGAATTAACAGTGTGAATGCGGTCACAAGGCAACAAGGTGACAATGAGTACAAACACCTCGATGACACTGTGTACGGTGGTGATTTTCTGCAACATCAGCCTCCTGTGAAAGAGATGGCAGATTGGGCGCCCCGCATTATCGACCTGATGGATCGCTTGGGTGTGCCCTTCAATAGAACGCCAGAGGGATTTCGAGATCAGCGTCGTTTTGGCGGCACGCTGTACAAGCGAACTTCTTTTGCAGGTGCAACAACAGGGCAGCAACTTCTTTATTCACTTGATGAGCAAGTACGTCGTTGGGAAGCCGAAGGCCGGG
>PKCL01000116.1 GCA_002862165.1 Planctomycetaceae bacterium | reverse complement strand
CAAACTTATTGGTATGAGGGTATCTCTTGAAACAGAACAGATGGGGCTCGATCTGACAGAACATCAGGAACAAGCATACGACCTCGTCTAATCTTTATACTCGTCTAATCTTCACAGGAGAGCCCGTCGATGTCCTTCGCGATATCGACGGGCTCTTTTTTTTAAAAGAATTTGATTTTTTAACACAACGTTTTCAGAATAACTTTCACCAATACCCTTAGTCTTTTATTCGGATGTTTTTGAACTCTGTCCACATGGGCTTCCCTTGGTGAAGCTGCAAACCAAGAACGCCTTTTTCCCGAACTGTTCCTGCGTCCAAATTCACAAAGTCGATAACCTGCCGCCCGTTAAGAAAATGACGCACACGGTTACCCTCAGCGATGATCACGACATCATTCCAGCCATCGAGATGAAATAGTTTTTGAAATTGTGGTTCATCAATGAGCAGGTCCGTCACCGTCTTCTCGCCTTTTTTATTACGTTCACATACCTCACCGATATTGCACAACCGCTTTCCCTTCCCTTTTTCGTCATAAATAAATGATGATACATTTGGGAAACCAATTTCGTTCCGAACTTCATGCTGGTACCCGGCGAGCACCCAGTCATTCTTCCGATCTGACAACCATTCTGATCGATACTGAATACCAGAATTATTTGTTGCATTACACCGGAAAGAGAGTCGCAGTTCAAAGTCATCAAACTCTTCTGGTGCTTCCCCATCTCCTTTAAAAATAATAAAGGTATTTCCTCTGGCGGATTCATCTTCGTTTGTTTCTCCACGAATGACTCCATCCCGAACACTCCAAAGACGTGTATCACCTGTCCATCCTGTGAGATCTTTTCCATTAAAAAGGGTTCTCATTCCTGTTGTCTCGGCCGGTGCCTCAACAACCTTGACTGACATCTCATCTGCACGAATCTGAGCAATTCCACAAACGAATCCCACAAAAACTAAAATGCTGCCATAGCTTCGAACCATCGTGACCTCCTTAAAACAGTCGTTTATTTTGCACTTCTCAAGGTATGCTACACCTCTTCCGGACGAACCACACCCAACAGGCGCGAAGTATACCTACGCGTCTTATATACGCCACGAGAAAAGTTCTATTGTGAACAATTCAGCCTGGGACCTCACCGAGTACAATGCCGTGTCCTTCTGGGACTTCTGCATCACCCAATTCAACAATGCAATTGATTCTGCGAAGCACCCGTTTCATGTAGCAAATGTCAGTAGCGTTACAGGTAATGGATTTCCCCAGACACGTTCGGTTGTACTCCGCCAATTTAATGCAACACTTCCGGAGTTTACGTTTCATACAGATCTTCGCTCTCCGAAGATCAAAGACCTGCAGCATTGCAAGAATCTCTGCCTGCATTGGTATGATTCTTTGGCACGTGTTCAAATACGCCTCAATGCCCTCGCCACAACCCACAATCAAAATGAACGTGCCAGGCAGGCATGGCATGACTCCCGCAACTCAAGCCGCGCATGCTATGGGACACCAAATCCACCAGGATCCCACATGGACCAGTTTCCACCCGCTCCTCTCATACCAAAGACAGATGACTCGAAAGGCTTCTCCCAATTTGTAGTTGTAGCATGCCAATTTGAAGAACTCGAAATCCTCACGCTTCGCGCAACAGGACATCAGCGTGTTCTTCTCTCTGTTAAGAATAATCCAGTATCATGGTCCATTATTGCACCCTAAAGAAAGCAAAACATCCTAATGATGAAACTTGCACTGCATTGGCAAATAGCCATTGGGATGACACTTGGTGCACTCATTGGCATCAGCCTCAATATATATGGAGGAACCCGAACTACTATTGTCCAGGTGGATAAACTCCCCGCTGCAATCACCTCTCTAGAAATTCATGATTCATCGAATCACATAAAAATTGACTGGACAACAGCTTCTGGTGACAAACGATCGGCGATTGTCGATGGCACACGTAAGACTCCCGGAGCGGCTGCAACCGTAGACGAACTTCGGCACACTCAGCCTGAGGCCGCTGCCTGGTTTCATCAATTTGGTCGTAGTACGGCCCGAGTGGTTGGCGAAACCTCTCAACTCATAGGAAATCTCTTTCTCAGACTTCTTCAAATGGTTGCCGTGCCACTTATAATTACCTCACTCATTTGTGGGATCACAGGCCTTGGTGATGCTGCAAGCCTCGGCGGCATGTTTCTTCGAACAATTCTTTATTACATTTGTACAAGTGCAGCAGCTATCACCATTGGACTGGTCGCAGTCAATATCTTCCGGCCCGGAATTACCGAAAACGCTGCTCCGGCTGTCCAAGTCGTAGAAACAGCTGGCCAATCTCTTGGAACCCTTCTCTTCGAGCAGGTCGAACGGATGATTCCAACGAATCCAATAGCTGCAATCGCGAATTCTCATTTCTTGTCAATCATTTCATTTACGCTTGCATTTTCGATATTCGCGGTCATTGTCGGAGGAAAAACGCTGAAAGCCGTGCGTGCAGCAGCTGAGGCTGGCTTTGAGGTCATGATGGCAATGACGATGGCAATCATTGCCCTCGCTCCCATCGGGGTATTGTGCTTGATGCTTTTTGTAACTGCTACACAAGGACCCGCCGTGTTCGCATCACTCTTTTGGTACTTATTGACTGTGATTGCGGCATTACTGACGCATGCTTTAATTGTGCTGCCGCTCATACTACGTTTTGTCGCAAGACGTGATCCGATTGCCTACGCAAAGGCTCTTTCTCCTGCCCTTCTCACGGCTTTTAGCTCAGCATCCTCAAATGGTACGCTTCCGCTGACCATGGCTTGTGTTGAAAATAGAGCTGGTGTTGATAACCGTATCTCTTCGTTTGTGCTTCCACTAGGAGCAACAATAAATATGGACGGCACTGCACTCTACGAAGCCGTTGCAGTCTTATTTATCGGCCAACTCTACCATGGTGCAGTCCTGCCGCTGGAACAGCAGCTGATTGTTGCAATCACTGCCCTCCTGGCCAGTATTGGAGCCGCCGGCATTCCTCACGCTGGACTTGTTATGATGATTGTGATTCTTCAGGCGGTGGGGCTTCCCATTGAAATGCAGGGAATTATTCTTGCCGTTGATCGAGTATTAGACATGTTTCGTACAAGTGTGAATGTCTGGAGTGATTCCTGTGGGTGTGCCGTTGTCGCGGCACTCGAACAACGTTCAGGCAAGACCAGATCAGTCAAAACGACTTAATTCCTGATACCCAAAAAACCTTTAAGGAATCACTCATGGCTCGTCTTGCTCTGGCTCTTCTCCGTCGCCTCACCGGATTTTTTATAGCGGGTGTCCTGGCAATCCTACCGATCGTTGTCACAGTCGCGGTAGTTGTGTGGGTCATTGAATATATTCAATATATCTGTGGCCCTGAGACACTCATAGGTCGACAACTCACTGCGATTGGTATGCAAGTGGGCAAAGACGCTTCAACACCGTACTTCCTTGGATGGTCGGTCGTGATTATTGTTGTCTTTGCAGTCGGTCTTCTGGTGGAACTAGGTGCAAAAAAGTGGATTGGGAAGACCGTAGAAAGTGCATTCAAACGTATCCCACTTGTTGGCAGTATCTATAGTACGAGCCGACAGATGATTGACATGATCGGCCCAAGTGAAAATGATGCCATGAAGGGCATGATGCCTGTTTTCTGTTCCTTCGGCAAGGATCCACCGTCGCGGGTATTAGCACTTCTTGTATCTTCTGAGCGATATAGCGTGCTCGAACGTGATCACCTGATTGTCATTATTCCGACTGCTCCAGTTCCCTTTGGTGGCGCTATGATGTTTGTACCTGTTGAAAACGTTGTTCCCGCCGGCATGTCAATTGATGGACTTATGAGCATGTATTTATCTATGGGTGCCACCGCTGGTCAATTTATGAAAAAAAATAACACCACCCAATGACATTGCAAACGGTCCTATGCAACATAACGTGTATGGTTCTAGCCTGCGCTATCGGGTGCAGAAACACAGCAACAGAAAAAGGAATACCCATGCAAGGAACCGTTGGCACACAAGCACCGGATGTTTCCCTTCAACTACATAACGGTAACGTCGTCAAACTTTCAGACTTCCAAGGCAAACAATCTGTAGTGCTCTTTTTTTACCCGAAAGACAATACTCCAGTATGTACGACCGAGGTTTGCGGATTTCGTGACGCGTATCCAGATTTTGAAAGCCTCGACGCAGAAGTCATTGGTATTAGTAGCGATACGCCAGAGAGCCATCAAGGTTTTGCTGAGAAGCACACCTTGCCTTTCCAACTTGCGAGTGATCCTCACGGCGAGCTTCGTAAAGCATTTCACGTTCCCAGAACCCTTGGCATACTACCCGGCCGAACAACATTTGTGATCGACCGAACCGGGATTATTCGCCTCGCTTTTTCGTCTCAGTTCTCTGCTGCCAAACATGTCAAAAAAGCAAAAGAGACCCTCGGAAACCTCTAACCACACGACTAATGCTGCTATGCCCGTATTTGATTTCACCTTTGAAGTTCCTGCCCCGCTCCATGTTGTTCAGGCATTTCATAACAGTACGTCTGCTCTCAAGCAATTAACTCCACCCCCAACACTTGTGAGAATCCACTCTGTTGATCCACTGGCAGA
>PKCL01000049.1 GCA_002862165.1 Planctomycetaceae bacterium | reverse complement strand
ACGGCAATCCCAAGGATGAGTGGAATACCGATGAGGTTTGCCGGATTCAAATCAATCCCGAGAAGACCCATAAGTCCAAGTGTAAGGGCCATGCCAGCCGCGAGTGGCAATGCCGCGAGGAGAGAGTGGGTTAGGCTACGAAAGTCTATCCACAAAATTGCGATAATAACAATAAGTGAATAGAGGGCAGCCTGCTCATAACTCCTCTTCATTTCTAACGAGGCTTCGTATGCCTGAAGTGGATTACCTGTTGCTTTTGGATCAACGCTACGAACATCACCGACGAAATTCTTAAGTGCTTCAAAGTTCCAGATATCACCCCGACCATAAATTTTCAGTAAATGCTTTCCACTTGAACCAACAAATCGATCTACAAGACTTTCTGGCAAATCGTTGAGTGAAGGGGCAACAGGATCAGAGACAGCACTTAGTGCATGAAGACGGCTTAAAAGCTCACCAGCAGAACGTTGCTGAAACGTTGCTATTGCCTGGTAGCATTCTTCAGGCCTCATTCGTCTGAGACAATCACGGGCTCGTTCCAGATGCCAGGCAGCCCTCATACCACCCGGACGCCTTGCTGCTTCAACCTGTGCCCAACCGAGTGATTCGCCAAGAGCATCAAGACGATCGAGTGGAATCTGTGGCGGTCGCTCTGGCAACTGCTCCAGTCGCTCACCTATTCGAGTAATAAGTGGTGTCTTGACTTCCTCGTCTCCAGAAAGAAGAGACGCAATTTCATCGACTCGCTCCACTGTTGATAACTTGGCAAGTTTTTCCTTCCTTGCAAGTAATTCCTCACGGGAGTCAGCGATCGAAAGTGCATACCAAACACTCTGATCACACTCCTCAAGAAGTTTCTTTTCAATTTCAACACTCTCGAGCCCATCAGGCTGAAGATTCAATAAATTGTGGTCATAATGAAGGTCATGGATGCCGGAACTGAGCGCAAGTGTTCCAGCCACTGCTGCCAGTAACACAAATCGCGGGTGCTGCGCAAATGGCCGTAACCAACGATGTACTGGGACAGGCTCGGGAATTTTCCGACCAAACCGGCTCCGATCGATAATTGCAATGACTGCTGGCAATATCATTAGCTCGGCAGCACAACAAAGCAGAATACCGCCACCAGCAATCAATCCTAACTCAGCAACACCAACAAAACTGGTTAATGCTGCAGAGAAGAATGCAATTGATGTTGTGACCGCACCAGTCAAAATACTTGGACCAACAGAACGACTTGTTTCAATAATAGCGGCCTCACAGCCAAGACCCTCGCGACGCATCGCCAAGTATCGACCGATGTAGTAGGTTCCATAATCAATGCCTACACCGATCATGGTGACTGTGAATGTCACGCTCAGAATATTAAGATGACCAACACTGCCTGTGGCCCATGCGAAAGCCCATGCCATCCCGATTATAAGAACACCGTTCGCCATCAGTGCGTGCCTTATACCTCCAAAGCCAGCTACAATGACAATGGCAACAGCTGCAAGTGACAAACCACTTGCCCAAACCATTGACTGTTGGCTCGAACGCATTTCATCGTCTTCCATTACTGGTAATCCAGTAAGTCCGATAGTGGCGTCTCCATGTCGCTGTGAGACAACCTCAATTTCTTTCCTGAGCGTGTCGGTTGCTACAGAAGCACCAGCAAAACCTTCTTCCTCTTTGGCCAAACGCAACAAGACAAAACCAAGCTTTCCCTCTTTTGCCAAAAGATACTGGCTCGAAAGATCACGAAGCGTCGAAAGGCTTCCAGGCATACTTGGCCATGGTGAAACATAGTCTTCCGGTCGAATTTCATTCACACGACCTCTCTCAGCAGCTTCAAGACTGGCTAAAAGACTTTCACTGTATCGCTCAAGCGTCTGAATCGGTGGCTCATCGTGTTGCATCTGAGACTGCTGTCCAGAAACAACGGTCGCTGCTAAGCCACCAACCATCGTGCCAACCTTGAGTTGACTCCACCCTCCCGCGAGAACAGGTTCAGTACGGCTTATAAATCGATCTATTGAGGCCAGATCGTTCGGAGAAACATAATGGAGGCCTTTAGCTCGAATTTGTGTGAGATCAACCTCATGGAGAATTGAGTAAAAGAGATCGCTTGTCTGAGCAAGTTGTTGTGAAAGATCTTCGAGAGCAGCAACTGTTGCGGACCGATTCACACCCTCAACGACAACGACCGCATCATCGTCTTCACCAAATTCATGGATATAATCAATCCACAACTTGTTGTATTCACTATTCGGATCAAGAAGATCAACACGGCTCACCTTATAACCCAGAGATCCTGAGGTCCATACGCCGGCAAGTACTGCTGTCAGCACAGCAATCGTCACGATAAGCCAAGGCCGTGCAAGACACTGCTCTGCCCAAGCAACCATGAGACGACTTAGCAAACTCTTACCATGGTCCGTGTTGTTCTCTTTACGAAGTCGTAAATGAACATTTTTTCCCGAGGAACCTTTGGTTCCTCGTTGAGCTGCGGCAATATCCTCAGGGTGATCCGACATAAGAAAAAGAAGATGGCTACCTTCCAGGGGTGATGAGTTCTCTCATGCACAAAACATCAGGGAATCGTGGGAGGCGAGAGCATAGAGACGAAGATCACTTGAGCCAAGACCTCATCATCCAGTCAAAATGCACAGGATGCGCAGGAAGACCGAATTATTCCTGATTTTCATTGGCCCGTATGGCTCGAAACGTCCGAAAAACACAATACGTCAGAGGTGGGTAAAACGAGCCGACTGACGTTACGGGGGTTTTGGCAGGGGAGACAACTTATGGAAAAAACGATGCGTCGCAGCATCGTTTCGGCAACAACGCCAACGATTGCTTCTTTTCTTTTTCTATTTATATGTTCCCAGTGGATAAACAATACCGTTTGTTGTGCCGCATCCCAAGAGCAAGCCTCTTCTCCACAGAAAAAACTTTCTATCCTTGGGACTGATTGGGGAAGTTCAAGTCGACACGCAAGACGTCGTGCTGAGGAAGCACTTCCACTCAACAAAATGTCAGAAGACAATCGATTGGCAGTGCAAAAATCACTTCAGTCAACGACTCTTTACAGAAGACTTCCCGTCGAACTCTTTACATGTGATAGTGAACTTTTAGCTTTTTCTCTCGATAAGCCAGAGGCAATTGTTGATATCTGGAGATTGCTGGGAATAAGCAGGCTGTCTTTAGATCCTACTGGACCCGATGAGTGGAAACTCACCGATGGCTACGGGACTGTTGGCCAATTGCACCTTGTCTATCGTGAGCGCAGGCAACAAGGTGGCATGCTTGTCTTTCAAGGCCAGGGTGCCTACACAGGTCCTCTGTCACCCAAGAACCTGACTGGTGGATGTGTCTTAATGGTGAGATACCGCGAAGCCGAACCTATGGTTGATGGAAGACTTCGTCAAGCTATTCAAATTGATGCTTTTCTCAACATGGACGGCATTGGTCTTGAGATTGTTACCCGCACACTTCAGCCACTCATAGCTCGATCAGCCGCCGCCAATCTTCACGAGATTTGCCTTTTTATGTCAAGCCTTTCTGACGCGGCGACAGTGAATCCACACGGTGTTGCGACACTTGCCGGGAGGCTTACTCAAACATCTGAAGCCGATAGGAAAACGCTCGCTTCTGTCGCCAAAACAGTTGGCAAACGTCAAAAAATCCAACAACCTCGGCCTCATCACCTTGTTGACAATGAAAAGAACGTGTCGGCGGACCAAGTCTCTGTGGATTTATCATCTCGCTGGGTTCAATCCGATGATCTTGATCATTTTCAGAAGTGATACACCACAACGAGATGTACTACCCCGGCAACATTGATGCGAAGAACTTTTATTGTGAACCATCGTTTGGCAGACCGCCATCAGTTGCAAAGAGTTGTCGTCGTATGTGCCCTGAAGATTCACGCACAAGATTCAGTTGATTGAGAATAGCGTCGCTTACCAAAGCCTGCACTTGTTCAGGTGAAGGGCCCGAGGGCTGCTGATTACCGGCAGATAAACGATTGAGCACCCGACTCTCCAGGTTATGAATACTATCGAATCCAAATGCCGACCAGTCGGCTTCTTCTACTGGTTTCGTGCTTACCATTCGATGAACGACACCGCTTGCATGCTCCGCATAGAGCACCTGACGATTACCTATTACTTCAGTTTCTTTTACGAGCCAGGAAGCATGTAATGGCAATCCTGCAACAGAGTGGTCAAAGAGTTGCCCAATCGCCAAGAAATCGACCCTCTGACGATCTGGAGACACTTTCATCGGACGACTAATAGTAATCTCATCGAGTACTACGGATGCGAGTGTCGTGTTCGGGTCAGAAAATGAATGAACTGAAACCTCGCCCGCAGAAACACCGACAAGATACCCTTCAATGTGTACTGCTCTATTAATTCGCGATGCGTGATCTACGACACCGAGACTGCTGATACCACTCTCCGTATCAAAAGAGAGTACCTCAAGGTATTGGGGAGGTGCCTTCCACCCGGATCCTCTCAAAGCATTTGAAACAGGCCGGATGGAATCGTCGAAGCGAGGTTCTGGAAAAACAATCGGAAGACTCATACTTCTGTCCCAGTTCACATGGCCTCTCGCTTGAACTGGAACCGTCATTACACCTTGCTCTGGGAAAAAG
>PKCL01000409.1 GCA_002862165.1 Planctomycetaceae bacterium | reverse complement strand
AAATAGATGGGAAATTCAGTGTCTTCTCCGTCCGAGGCCCACTTACCGCAAGGGCTTTGAATTTACCAGCTAGAAAAAGCATTGGTGACTCTGCATACCTCTGCCTCGCAACTTCTAGCTTCAAGAAACTCTTCGAGCTACCAAAGAAACACAAAGTATCTGTTATTCCTCATCATCAAACAGTAGCAACTATTGACTGGAAAACTGTCGCTAAGCTTGGTGACATTCATTTTATAGATCCTCGAAAAAACTTCTTCGGTGTTTTTGAGGATATCGCGCAGTCTGAATGCGTCCTGACAGAAAGTCTTCATGGGGCAATTCTCGCAGATGCCCTTCGTACCCCATGGCAACCATTTCAAATGGGTCACCGATTCAACATGTTCAAGTGGCACGACTGGTTCAAGTCGATCCACGTCGACATACAAGCAATTCAAAAATATCCAATTCTATGTAGCGAGCGACTGCCAGGGCCGAGACGAGCAAAGCATGCGCTTGAGCGAGTGTGCGGTAAGATACTCATGTATGACCGCCTCAGCCAGAAGCCAATCCGAACAAACTCAACGCGAGAACTGGAGACCTTTGCAATCACGTTACAAGAACAGGCTCAATCGACTGCCAGGGCCTAGACGAGCAAAGCATGCGCTTGAGCGAGTGTGCGGTAAGATACTTATGTACGACCGCCTTAGCCAGAAGCCAATCCGAACAAACTCAACGCGAGAACTGGAGACCTTTGCAATCACGTTACAAGAACAAGCTCAATCAAAACAGTTTTATCTCAGCAGTGAGTCCACCCTACAAAACATTCTCAATCGTCTCATTGAATGTGTTGAGAGCGTACGCGCCCAATACGTTAATGAATTACGTCAAGTCGCCTGAACACCGGCTTGACCTGTTTGATGATCAACCAACCAGCGTAAAAAGCTAATGAAGCTGTTTACCGACAGCTTCAGCAACTTTTCGACACATCGCCATTGTTTTCTCGAATGCAATGAAGTCAAGCGTCTGACCACCATCACTTGCAGCATTTTGCGGGTCAGGATGCACTTCGATGATCAAACCATCGGCACCGGCAGCCACCGCAGCGGCAGCCATACTCGGCACAAGATCAGCATGACCTGTGCCGTGGCTTGGATCTACAACAACTGGCAGATGGGTGCGAGCTTGCAGCCATGGCACTGTGGCTAGAGGAAGTGTAAATCGAGTATGTGATTCAAACGTTCTAATCCCGCGCTCACAAAGCATCACCTGACGATTACCTCCGTCGAGAATATACTCGGCTGCCAACAGCATCTCGTCGACTGTCGCAGCAGGGCCCCGCTTCAGAAGCACGGCTTTGTCACATCGGCCGACAGCCTCAAGCAAGCGGTAGTTTTGCATGTTCCGAGCCCCGATCTGCAGGACATCTGCGTAGCGTGCAACAAGGTCTACATCTTCCGGTGAAACCACTTCTGTGACGACCGCTTGGCCCGTCTCGTCACGTGCCTCTGCAAGTAATTTCAGGCCCTCCTCTTTGAGGCCCTGAAAACTGTAGGGACTTGTTCTTGGCTTAAAGGCACCACCACGAAGGCCCGCTGCCCCAGAAGCAAAAACTGCTCGAGCCGAATCAAGAATCTGCTCTCGAGACTCAACCGAACATGGCCCTGCAATAACACCAACGTTGCCGCCTCCAACGACCAGAGGTCCAACGGTCACCACGGTCTGTTCCTGCTGAACTTCACGACTAGCGACTTTGTAAGGAGCCAGAATTGGAAGAACACGAGAAACACCAGGCACTGTCTCCATCGCACTGACAGTCGCATCTTGCTCATCACCAACGACAGCAACGACTGTCCTCTCGGAACCCTCAATGACATGAGGCTTCAATCCAATATTTTCTACTTGCTTTGCAACGTTACTAACCTGCTCAGGACTCGCATCTGCCTTCATTACGATGATCATGTATCTCTCCAATATTTTTTCAGATTTACAACGAGCCTCTGTAAAGAGAGTCACTCTGTCAACCATTTACCACAGAAAAGGGTTTTCACTGATTTAATACCCAAAAGGTTTCACTACAGGAGTAGTAGACACCGCAGATAGACTTAATCAGCTTGGCGTATTTGAAACACGTCTGGTATCTGCTCGCCCCGCTGCTGAGCAGATACTTTTGTGGTAATCACGACTTTTTTGTACTCACCGTCGTTCCTAAAGACATAAACTAGTTGCCCAGGCTTGCCCTCACTTTTTTGTAATATAGTAAGCAAAACATCCTGGCCGGAACGGTCTCTCTCCGACAGACCGAATGATTGGTTTTTGGTAATCCCTTGCAGTTCAAGATCTTTTCCCGCTATTTCTATAGTTACACCTGTTGCCTCAGAGAGCATTTCAACAGCCGTCTCAAGTGAGTCTGAATCAAACGCCAACGTCACCGGCTTTTGCAACCTGCTGACCACGGACTCCTGGGTATTCATGCTCGGTGCCTCGCCTACACTCGAAACGGCTGGGTTTTCATGGATTTGATCGAGTAAAAGAGATCCGGCTAATACGATGTTATGTGCCGCCATTTCAGGAAGATATGAGTTCGCTACCACAAGATCACGCCCTTCTGCACCAATACGCATATTTTGTTGCCACAGGCGAAGAAGCTCTGGCAATCGGATGACAAGGACACGGCCATAAATATCCAGGTCTCGACTGCTGATCATAGCCTCAATTTTCCCAGATACGTTACGCAAGTCCTTTCCTAACTGCCGCTCTAGCGATCGTGCAGACCCTATGGCCGGACTCACTGCATCGAGCTCAAAATATGTCTGATGATCAAGATGAATTGAAACGGCTGCTGCTGGGCACTCATCGCCCAGAGCGTGTTCGATTGGCTCAAGAAGTGGCATGATTGTCGCCGGCAATAACGATCGCCCATCATGAACAAAATAATGGGGCGAGCCTAAGAGCGTAAGATGCCGACTACCATCAAGTATTGGCCGGAGTGGTCGCATACTTCGAGGAAGTTCACTCTCAGTAGCGGATGTCGAAATAAGATCATCCATAAGCACAGGTGTCGCAACGACTACGTCACCATCAGTCTCTCCATGAGGATACCAACGGAGCCATCCTTCTATGACTTCTGCAGGAATTGTCGAATCCGAAATTGCAGAGACATCACTATCCAGCGAATCAGCTTTTTTTCGATGGGCCCACATGGCTACGAGTGGCATACCATTCTCATCAGCCTGCCAGCTCACTTGTAGCGTTTCAATTTCAGAGAGCGGGCTCTTTATGAGTCGCTCGAGCATCACCATAACTTGACTTAATTCGTCTCCTCCAGCTTTCAGAATCAACTGCCCATCTTTGGACTTTATGAATTCTGCAGGCCTTGCCGCAAAAATCAGTTGCGACCCCGGCGGTAGATAGCGAAACCGAAGCCGCGTTGGTTCTGCAGGCGGCATCCACGGTAAGGAATCATCACGTGTGGCAACAAACGCCTGTTCACCAACTATAGAAGGCACTCCCTGAGACTGATTATCTGACGAAGACGATGCATTTTCACTGACGACTGTACCACCAGGAACTTCATTAGAGCCCTCTTCAAAACGTGGCCATATTGTCCACGTAAGAAAACACATCAAGAGACTAAGCAACATCAAGGCCGCAACCGACGGGGCCGAAATCTTTTGATATCTGCGACTTATTTTTGTTGTCCTGTTTCGTGAAGTAGTCACTGTGGCAGCACCCTTATTCACAACAGCAAGAAGATTCTTCTGAAAAGGACGTTGTGGTGGCAACTCTGGACTGACTTCCGAGTACTGAAGACATGCTGCAATAGCATCGGCTGCTTCAGCAGCATCACAGTATCGCCGATGTGAATCCGTCGCTGTCATATAATCGAGAAGCGATTGGATTTCTTTCGGACATCCCTCTATCGGTGGCCATAATGTCGAAAGCTGTACTGCTTTTTTACGAATAAAAGTTGCCGTTGCGACAGCATTCTCTTGCAGAACTATCGGACTCCCAGTCAGAAGCGTATGAAGCAAACACCCTATCGCATAGACATCACCCATTGGTGTTACTGGCTCACCGGAAACAAGCCGCTCTGGTGGAACAAAGCAAATCTGCTCAGCAAGCTTTGAGATTATCTGAGGCGATCGAAGAGGGTCAGCTGCTACGAGGCAGAACGGGTCGCCGGACAAAGGGTACTGCAAAAGCCGCAGCCCTTTATGAAAAGTCACATCAGCTGCTGAACCAACTACGACAGTTGTTGAAATCATTCCATGAACACCCCCAAGCCGATGAATCTCAGCAACACCACGACACACTGAAAGGGCTACTCGTACTGCCTCAACAATCGGCCATCTCCCTGTTTGGCCCAGCGTCGCGATAGAAACAGCAGAACCAAGATCTTCGCAGACAATAAACCGATGCTCTCCGATTGACTCCAATGCCCATGTTTTTGATAGCACGGGGGACGTTGTTTCAGCAGCACGTTCAACGTGACGAACAATCTCGGTCCACACCTCAACCCGACGACTCGCCGGGTCGTCGATTGGGACAAGAGACACGGGCTGCTTCGTCGGGTCGTGACGACCTCGATACACGACGCCACCGAGGGGTAGCTCACGCTTTTCAAGAAGACAATACTCGCCAATAAAAAAGTTGCTGGCATT
>PKCL01000319.1 GCA_002862165.1 Planctomycetaceae bacterium | reverse complement strand
ACACGCAGTCTGCGGTCCGTCTCTGCATGATCGAATTGATGTGTCTGCTTTTCAAGAACCGTGTCATGTGAGGTATTCGTCATTCGTATCATATCTCCACGTTTCACAAAATTGTGTTGTGTTTAGGTAAGACTAAGCACGTTACCAATGAGGCGTATCGCCCGTGACATTTGTAAGTGCAGATAGCGTGCCATTCACGAAGAAAAAAATGAAGAACTATTGAGGCGTTACCTTCCCTGTATTCGTCCTACCTTGACTGCTCAGACGTTGACGCAGTCCTGTGGTGTCCCCATTTTCACACACGTAAGCGTCTAGATAGACGTCTTTTTGAAAAACTTTCAAAAAGACGTCAACGTTTCAGGAAGTGAACAGTCAGCGTTTTCGTGAATTCAAACGTTATTCGGATTGAAGCATTAAATTTCAATCACCCAGTGGGCGGGTTGGTTCAATCACTTGCTTCTGATGCATCTCATCCCGTAACTGTGCAGCAAGTTCGTAGTTTTCAGACTTTACAGCTTCTGCAAGTTGCTCATCGAGTGTGTTGCCCAGTTCGAAACGGTTGCGAACACTCTCTCGCATATCTCGAAGTCGAACGACCAGCTCATCCGAATCGAATTGTTCTTCAGCGTCGTATTGAAGAAATAAATCATGGAAAGACTCTAGCCCTTTATTGATTTCAGCAATAGCGAGTTCTGGCCCATCTCCATCAAGGGCTGCAAGTGCACCGGCCTGAATCCGGTGGAAAAGTACGAAAGGTCGGTACTGCTCGTGTGACAGTATCCATTCCTCATCAGGTGAATGTTCTCGAACGAAATCCATGAATGCAAGGCTGTGATCGGCATCTTTTACAGCTCTGCCGTATTCTCGTAAAGACAGCCAGCAGAGCCGTCTGTGGTAGTACTGAACAAACTCGCGGTCAGCCTCTGTGCATTGTTCCGATGAAAGTTCAAAGTCTTCACCGTCACGTACAACTTCACCTACGAGGTAATCGAAATAGGTTTCAGCACCGTGAGGCCTAGTGCCATCTGGGCGAAGGTCAATTTCCATCTGCAGAAGGCCCATGTCAACCCGCATTTGTAGAAGTTCACGACCACTCGACGCGTTTATGCGACGTGCGTTTACTTCACCAGGTACGTAATCCCATCCTTCGATGACCGAGTCAATATCTTGCGACGATGGCATGGTGTTTTTCTCTCGAAGCAGTTGTAGACAATTTTAGTAACAACTTTATGAATAAAAGATTTTATCTCTATAATTTATCAGCTACGAATATATTCTAATAGAAGTATACCATTCGATTACTCATTGTCGGCTTGATCCGTTCTAATCTATTATTTTTCTGCGGAGTTTTTTGGTTGCACTGCGGTATTTTTTTTTCTCGAGACGCCTGGTTTTTGATGCACGCGTGGGTTGTGTTGCTCGCCGAATTTTCGGTGAATCAAGTGCTTTCATAAGGAGTGCCGAGAGTTTTGCAAGGCAGTCATTGATGTTCCGATTCTGTGCTCGGAATCGTTGACTCGTGAGAACAAGTTCTCCAGCAGTGGTGGCACGACTTCCAGCCTGAGTTTGGAGTCGCCGAGCGACTGCTGGAGGAAGGAAATCTGCTTGTCGGATAGCTATACGGAGTTCTGCTCTCGAGTTTGTTTTGTTGACATGTTGGCCACCAGGGCCTTGGCTGCGTGAGAATTGCCAACGGATTGCGTCGGCCGGAATGACAATGTTTCCCATGCGAATTGATTTTTCATGACGAGGCATTTTAGTTTCACTTTTCACACTCATGTAAAGGCGTGGAACCCTTTAAGCGTGCGGTATAACTTTACTGACTATAATAGTGTGGAGGAACTTGTTTTCGAATGTGTGTATCCAGCGCGGTTCTATCGAGTGGGGCACTTCTGTCGAGGGTGGCAGTGCGTTGTTTGGTTGCCATCTTAGTCTTTAGAAGTATATGCGAAATTGGATGCGCCCAGTCCGTACAAGATTCGGAGCAGCCAAGTAGTCGTCAACCACAGTCTCTAGAGTCTAGGCCTGCTGAAGACTGGCCTGCTTTTTTGGGCCCGACGGGAAATGGGCGAAGTGGGCTGCAAGGGCTGGTTGTGCCGTGGGGAGAGCAGGGCCCACGAGTTTGTTGGACGACTGATCTCGGTGAGGGATATTGTGGCCCGTCGGTCGCGAAGGGGTTTGCGGTTGTCTTTGATCGTGTTCGAGGCAAAGAGCGACTTCGGTGCCTCAAAGCAGAAACAGGTCGGGTTGTTTGGGAAAAAAATAACCTCACTTCATATGTCGATATGTTTGGATACGATGGAGGCCCGCGTTCAACACCAATAATAGTTGGTGACTACGTTGTTACGTATGGTGCAGCAGGTTTGTTAGAGTGCCGTTTGTTATCGAACGGCCAGCTTCAATGGAAGATTCAGGTGTCGACAGATTTTCATGTTGTGCCGAATTTTTTTGGTGTTGGTGCATCCCCCGTTGTTTATCAACAAACCGCAGGTGCACAGAGACAACTTATTATTGTTCAAGTTGGAGGAAGTCCTTCCAATGGACTTCCTGCTGATCCACAACGACTTGACCTTGTGAAAGGTCTTGATAGTGGGCTGGTCGCCTTTGATGTCAAGACAGGCAAGGAGGTGTGGCGAACAAGTAGTGAGTTGGCTAGTTACAGCACTCCTGTACTGAGTGATTTTGACGGAAAAGATCGATTACTCGCATGGATGCGTGATCAGCTATTGCTTGTCGATCCTGAGTCAGGTGCTGTGAAAGACTCATTTTCTTGGCGGGCAGATGAATTGTTTAGTGTCGTGGCTGCAAGTCCTGTTGTAAGTGGGGATGAGGTACTTCTTTCGGAGACATATGGAGGAGGAAGCGTGTTGCTTGGTGTTGAGGGTGATTCGTTTGTTGAACGCCGCCGGGATCCACCACGTAGTCGGCACAGGAACTCGTTGCGTTGCCACTGGGCAACTCCAGTGCTACACGACGACTGTGTCTTCGGCACAACAGGCCGTAATTCCGGCGATGCCTTGTTTGTATGTGCGGATTGGAGAACAGGAGAGTTGTATTGGAAAGAGTCTGGTCTTGGACGATCGAGCTGTGTACTTGTCGAGGACTTTCTAATAGTGCTCAGTGAGTTTGGTGAACTGCTTGTCATGAAAGCTTCTCGTGACACATGTGAAATTATTCATCGCATCGATCTTAAAGATAGTAGGACTGGAGATGCATTGTTGCAGCCACCATGCTGGGCTGCACCAGTTGTTGCACATGGCTATCTTTATGTTCGAGGTGCCGGCAAGCTTGTCTGTATTGATCTTGTAGATCGATAGTAAGCTTGTACGAGAACCGCGTGACAATTTGCGCTGCCCACTCGTTAGGGCTGTCAAGAGGAAGGTTTGCGAAAAAAAAAGCATTTCAATGCATGCATGACGTGTGCCAAATAAAAATGAAATGGCTTTTTACGCGAAGAAATCCAGTTCCGGAGAAGATTGGGTTCCTTCTTGCATTTTCTATAGACAGTTTCCTGTTCAGATGACCATACTTTTCAACTTGGCTAGTCGTGGTCTTTTAATGTATCAGTGTGCCAGATTAAGAGCACGCGACGAGTTGTTCTTGAACCTTACTGCACGTAACGGTACGTGCAAAATGGTGTTCAGCAGTGCATTCATTATTCATATATTACGTGGCATGCTCGATCTTGGAGAATAACCGCTTATGCTTTCCTCAACCGCGTTGCGGATTGCAGTGAGTCAAATAGCGACACTGCGATGGGACCTTGGTGAAGAACTTTGTCATTACCGCGAGCATGGTTTTGAAGCGATATCACTGTGGCGACAAAAAATATCGGATGTATCGCTCTTCGAAGCGAGGGAGTTGTTAAGCACTTCAGGAGTGAGGGTTTCTTCGCTTCAGTGGCCGGGAGGATTTACGGGAAGTGAGGGCCATACCTTTCAAGAAAGTCTTGAGGATGCCTGCGAGGCTATTGACGCTGCAGAGCAACTGCATTGCCCGCTCATTGTCTTGCACCCGGGCGGGCGTGCCGGCCACACTTTATCGCATGCTCGACGTCTTATTCGTCTCGCAATGAAAGAGCTTGCACCAATCGCGGAATCAGCTGGAGTAATGCTCGCGCTAAAACCAGCAAAAGATGAGGCCAGTTTTCTAACGACATTGATTGAAAGCCTCGACGTAGTGAATGGCTCTGGTTCAACAAATGTGGGCTTAGCAATTGATCTCTGGTCATTTTCAGAGGAACTGCTCTCGTTGGAAAACAAAATGCCTGTCATTGAACGAATGAAAATAGTGTCAGTTGCTGATCGAATTTGTAATGTTTCTCTTGGCCATGAAAGGCTGCCTCCTGGCACCGGAGATCTGCCGCTGTCTCACCTGCTGTATCTTCTTCTTGAGTCTGGTTACAGCGGTGATATTGAGTTTGATCCGATTGGAGAAACCGTTGCAGAAATGGGTTACGAAGAACTGCTTGCCTCCGTTCGTCGGTATGTCGATCGGTTGCAGAGTGATATGAATGTAGCTGAGACTGATAGACTTAAGAATGTATTACCTGCACCACTCACAAAAGCATTTTTTCGTTGAAAATCGTGTCTACCTCAGTTATTCCGGCTCCCTGAGATTCCAAGCCTCGAGCCACACGGCCTCGGTTGGTTGGAGCTGAAAATC
>PKCL01000034.1 GCA_002862165.1 Planctomycetaceae bacterium | reverse complement strand
AAACTGCCGTGCGTTACTGTTTGTTTCATGCAGTTGTACTGGTTGCTATCTGTAGCCTTGCAAACGGCTCAGAGAATAGTGGTCTGACGACGCTTCTTACAGTTGCTGCTGGTTGTTTTGTGGTCGGCGTGCTGATATTCAGCGGATGTCTTGGCGTGTTGGCACTCACGGGCATCCGTATCCTCGGAGCTATTGTCCCAATCGGTGGCGTCCTGCTGCTCATTGGGTGGGCGGCACTTGCTGTGGCGATTTCTCGACTTCGGTTCTGAGCTGACTTTGTTTCTGAACTGACTTCGCTGCTGAACTGAATTCGCTACTGAATGAGTTGATTACCAGCCACACGTTTCCGGTGGTAGCAGACTCTCACCGTCACCCGCCTGTCCTCGAGCGCAGGCATGCGCACGGAAAACGGGAGCTGAAACAAAAACAGCCGCACGAGTGAGCTGTATCACACACACATTTTCATCCACAAGAAAACATGCCAACAGCTGATCAAATTCAACCTGCGGGCAGCAGCCCTTCAGTTCAACAAAGAGAATATTGTCATTTTTCTCATAGAGATTTCCATTCACCTGCCAGCGAAGGTTTTCATGAGGACTTGTCCAGACGAAGGAGCCGTCTGGTTCAGCGAATAATCGAGGGAGGGTGTTAAGTTTGTTGATCGCATCATCAAATTCAGTGGGTAGAGGTTTGCTCAACTGATCTTGAGACACGAGCAGTGTTGGCCACTGGCCCCACTGATCGACCAATGGGGTTTCGGCTTCCTGAGAATCATTGCTGGGTCGAGCATGCAGGGAACACTCAAATGCATACACGGCTTGATTTGACACAGCTATTCCCTTGTTAAAGTCTGTTCAGAGACCCAAGAAGCATAGGCTGTACTTGCATCCGCGTTAAGCACGATGATTTCTGGAAGGTCGTAGGGATGTTGTTTTTGTAGAGCCGTGACGCATCCATCGAGAGCCTGTGAAGATGTTTTGACGAGCAGACGAAATTCATCGTCAGCTTCTATTTTGCCCTTCCATTGATAGACACTGCGTATCGGACCATCAATTTGCACACAGGCAGCATACCGGTGTTTGACGAGGTGCTGTGCACAGGTCTCTGCCGTAGCACGGTCACCGAATGTTGATAGCACAAGAAACACTTTTGTGTCAGCAGTGGTGGAAAGAGTGTCTGACATGGGCTGTCTGCTGCACCTACGCTGCTTCATTCGGTCGTGGAAGCATGCGTGCTGGATGACCGACGACTGGTCCTTCCGGCTGCCATGTGACACCTGGACTCATTGCAGTAAAGTCGAGTGGTTCAACACGCTCACGATCTCCATTGTGGACGACATGCAGGCATCGTGGTGTGGCTGTCTGTCGTGGAATGCCGAGCGGTTGTACCAGTGACACGCCAATTGTGTCCCCTCGCACGATACCACCTCGCACGGCAGACACGGCAGGCTGCCCGAGGCAGTGGCAGGAGAGCGTCTGGCCCCAGGCACGTGTGGCAACAGGTTCATCGAGATGCCCGAGTATCAGACCAGAGAGGGCTGGCTTGCTGCTCTCTTGTGCAGCAGGACCGCACAGATCGGCAAGGAGGGCGGCTGCCTGATCTGGCGGTGCAGGGTTTTCAAGGGATGATGCAAAACGGCTGAGGAAATCAAAATGAGCAGGAACATCCACCTGATCACGTCGGGCTTCTCGCTGCCATGTGTTAACGCACCGCTGCCAGCAGGTGGCCAGCTTCTCTGCATGTGCTTTGTCACCTGCTGTGACACGGGGCAGCAGTCTGTGCCAGAAGGCTGCTGAAACGTCGAGGGGGTGACAATCAGCGAGCAGGCGGAGCGAACGGCCGAGGGTTCCTTTTGCTGCTGGCATGAATTCAGCGACATGCATTGCAAACGGTGCAAAGAGCCTAGCGTACATCGACTGAATCAGCGTGGGCCCTTGGTGATGGTCACTGGACTGGTTTTGCAGGGGGTCGAACCGTTGGCCGTGTTCGACCTGCCAGTTTCCAGCTGCCCAGCTGTGGGCCCAGTAGACGCCCTGCGGCCAATCCTGAGGTGGATCGAGGTAGCCATCTCGATCGCCGGAGAGCAGCGTCACGCTCACCGGCACAGCGATTGGGTGTCGCAGGTGCGGACGCCCCTGATGCGTAGCATGTGGCACGACGAGACCATCATGCAGCAATCGTCGGGCAAACCGGTTCAGCATCACACCGCGTCGCAAGGCGGATGAGGCCACCTCGCGACGAATAGTTTCAGCAGCTGTTGAACGGTGCCAGGGGCGGACGTCACCGGTAGCCCATCGCCGGCTGGCATACAAATCAAATGTGTCACCTGCAAAGACAACATCGAGTCGTTCAATTGGCTGGTAGCGGCCATCGTGCCTGAACCCTGCACGAAGGGCTGATCGCTGAATGGCTCCCCATGCGCGAGAGACGAGGCCTCGCAGTGGCCGTCGCCACAGCGTTCCATCACCAATCGCCCAGTTGGCCGTTACAACAAGCATGCTAAAAACTCCAGTGCGTTTGCCCAACAACGCTCTGGAGAATTTCGGCAAAATCTATGGCGCAAGGTAACTGTGTCTTGAAGTCAACGGTTCATACGACCTATGCCGGTCGTACTGGACTGTGGAAACCGCGAATAACATCGAAGTGATGAACTCAATAGTACATGCGAAGTTGTGTCTCAATATCCGGGCACCACTTGGTATCGTGAATGAGTGGATTCGTAGGATCAATAGCTTGTGGCATCGTTGCTTCGACACGGCCATCCACGTAGAGCACATTAAGCATGCCGTCGTGCCGAGGTGCGACATTGTCGTAATAGCCAATCGCACCAACTGAATTTGGCCCAACAACATTAGCAACTGGCTTCGTGTATTCCAGCAACAGGATCTTGTTCGCATCCGCTTGAAATTTCCCCATACGACTATTGCCGCCGTAGCTGCTGTCGACGCCGTGAACCGTCCATGAAAAACCCTTATCAAATGGATCTGCAAGTAGCTCACCAGTTGGGCTTTTTAGCTGATGGCGATAGGCATGTGGATGTCCACCAACATGCGTAAGACGAGCGCCACCCTCAGCCAATGGTTCAACCAGAACAATACCGTCAAAAGGAGTGTTATACCGAAGGTCTTCGAAACCAATGAAGTAGGCGTCTGGATTTGTGACTTGTAAATCAGCAAATTGCTGACAGAAGTCTGAGTCACCAATCCAGCACCAGGGTCCGGGTTCGAGTGGAATCGATCGTCGATTGTTGACAATGTAGACCGTGAAATCATCCACATCATACATTCCCTCTTTGGGATCATCTGGACATAGCAAGAAATCTTCGTTGTCCTCCAATTCAGGTAAGATTGACTGCCGCCAATCAAACGCTGACATACCGCGACCGATCTTGCCAACGTGATTGTGATAGGCAACACCAAGATTATGGAGGTTATTCGCACACAGTGTGCGGCGGGCACTGCCGCGAGTTTGCATGACTGCTGGCAACAGTAGGCCCATAAGAATGCCAATAATGGCAATCACAACCAACAGTTCGATAAGCGTGAAACCTTGGTCTCTACTTTTGCTTGAACGCTGTGTATTGAGCATGGCTGCTTTCTCCCATTCGCTAAGGCAATTGTTCTGTTCATGAACCAATATTTTCTCTGAACTTTGGATAGTGCTGCAGCTGCTTCCAGTCTTGCATCACCATCTCAGCGATTTCTTTTCGAAAATGAGGATCTTGCAACTGATTAATAGAGCTTTCATACCGAACACCCAGCAGATATTGCGCAGTGGCAACTGCCCGACCGGACAAAATGACATTGTCACTACTAATCGCCTGAATAATAAGTGGCATGGCGCTGTAGTCTCGTCGACGCGCAAACCCGGGCAGCAGTGCGGCCTTTACTTCGGCGGTCTTCGCTTGTCCGTACGCCTGCAGTGATTTTTGGCTTCTCTCTTTTGAGTGCATTGAAGTGACAGATGGTTTTGAGCCTTGCGTGAGGCCCGCATGAACTATCTTCATTTGCTTTGGCGTTGGCGCGGCGAGAGCCGCTGCTGCTGCTGTCTTCTGACTTCGGTCAGCTTCTTTTTCACCCGACGCTATTGCAACACGTTCCTGATCAGAAAGGTTGGTTGCTGGCTGGCCACCTGAGAAAAGCCAAACCACACAGCATAATACCAACCCACCGAACGCACCTGCGGCACTCAGCACAACGATGCGCTGCTTGCCATCAAGGCCAAGATAGAAATCCTGGATAAACATGATGAGCACCTATTTCGAGAATAAATTTTTCGAAAAGGACCCCTGATTCCTTGAAAGAATCATATGAATCTTTTGAGAGGAAAGGCAAATCATCCACGCGTTTATTTGCGCACCCTCATGACAGTGTGATCCATATCACGTTGACAGCATCACGTTGACACCCTTTGTTGCTCCGGGTGTCGTTGTAACAAGACTCGCGGTCCTAAAAATTACTCAAACACAGTGTCGAGACACTTAGTGATTAATAACTATTACTGTTTAGTGGAGCCAAGGGAGTATTAGTTCCCCAGCCTGTTTGGACGCGCACTGAAAGTGGGGGAGACGACCCTGCAGTACTATTTGATGTCATCAATTGGCAATAAACAGTTGGCTGGATAGATTCCTGTAAAAATGCTGTACGGTCATCAGCGAACACAACATTTA
>PKCL01000239.1 GCA_002862165.1 Planctomycetaceae bacterium | reverse complement strand
GATAGATACTCAACAATTCAACAGGCTTGCCTGTCCTGCCTTTGAGACCATCAGGCACACTTATTATCAGTGGGACGTGCGTCGTGCGTTCCCATAGTGAAAACTTCGACCATCGCTGCTTTTCACCAAGGTGATAGCCATGGTCTGAGAACAACACCACAATTGTGTTTTCCGCAGAAGGCCCGTTGTCGAGTGCATCAAGAACACGACCGAGTTGTTCATCAGTCCATCGAACGCAGGCAAGATACGCGTGTACCGCCTCTTCCCAACGTCCTTCTTCGCACATCCATTCGTGAGTTGGAATTCTTGGATTGCTCATCGAAACCTTGCGAGCAGCGTCGGGAATATCGTTCCAGTCATCGTCGTCCACCAGTGGGAGCTGCACATCACCCACCCCGTCATACACCCGACGTGGTGGAAAGAACGGCACATGCGGACGATAGAAACCAAAGGCCAAGAAAAATGGCTTATCGTGCTCACTTCCGAGTTGTTCGGTAACCCAGGTGGCCGTGACGTGATCTGTAAACTTTGATTCTTCATAGTCCTGTGGCCCAAAGTCCCAGGTACTGTGCCACGCTCGCGGCTTATCGTGAACTTTTTTGTCGAGACTCTTAAGCCACTGTCCCGAACGTGGCCCCACAACATCAAAATGTGGATTGAGATTTACACCTGAATGAAAAACCTTGCCAGCCGTCAGCGTCTTATAACCACTCGCCGCAAAGTGCGCTGGCAAGCTTACATGCGTCTTCAAAAACTCAGGCTCTTTATTTACCGAATAACGATTGTTGTAAAACCCCGTTGACGAAGGCCTCCGCCCCCATAGCAAACTGATCCGTGACGGATTACACATCGTCCCCTGGCAATGAGCATTGCTAAAAAGCATGCCGCGGTCGGCCAATCGATCCAAGTTTGGTGTCGAGGCCTGCGGATGGCCGCCAAGACACCCACACCAATCATTTAGATCATCAACTGATATAAGCACGACGTTGGGGTGATCTGCAGCATCAACGCGTTCGATGAGCAGAACGACTAAAGCAAGCAGAATGAAAAAAGTGCTGATTGTTCTGGTGACAGCAGGCGAATACATCTGAAAATGTTTCATTGATTAAAAAGTGCTTTTTCCCTCACGCGAACAAGAACAACTCATGCCTGACTATGGTTTCGTTGAGTCGACCCACGGCAGTTTATCAAAGGCATCAGTCAACCTGGGATCGTTTGTGTCGTTCATCACCTTTCCCACCCGACCACGCAAAGCATTCAGAATGGCGTCCTGCTGTGAGTCCGCGGCAAGGTTCACGAGTTGATCAGGGTCATTTTTCAAGTCGTAGAGTTCTTCACTCGGCCGCGGATCCATTGTCAGTGAAAAGAGTTCTTTATTGTGAGGCGACCCACGCTGCGACATCATCCATGCCTTCGTCAGACTACCGTCGAGATCACGATAGGCTGGCGCTGTTGACAGGCCCATTTCATACAGCGCATCAGAGCTTGTCAGTTCGGCTGCGTCATAAGGATTACCCATCGGCCATCGTTCAGGCTTGAAATTTTTTATATACAGATGATCTGGTGTGCGAACAGCACGCATCGGATACGGAAGGTTGCCTGGCCGCGCATTGTAATAGTGACGTTCGCGACCAATGATCACGGAATCCCGCTTGGGATCGATCCAGCCACTCTTTTTGCTCAGAAGCTGAGGCAGGAAACTGCGTCCATCCATGCTGGCGGGCACGTTGCTTCCCGAGAGTTCAAGAAACGTCGGTCCTACATCCATGATGCTGACAAAATCGTTGACCCGTCTGCCAGCGGAAATACCTTTGGGCCATCGAACAAGTAACGGCACCTGCGTCGCAAGGTCATAGCAGTTCGTCTTCCCGCGTGGGATTCCAGGAATGCCATGGTCACCAGAGAGAACAATAACGGTATTGTCGAGTTCACCCGAAGCTTCAAGCTCTTCAAGCATCACTCCCAGCATGAGGTCGAGCGCGAGCACCTCGCCGAGATAATCTGAAAAGTCGCGTCGCACATCGTGAACATCTGGAAGAAATTTGGGAATGAGGCCTTTAAGTGAGTCGGGATCAATGCCCCAGAGTTCTTTCCCGGAGTCAGGCGTATAAGGGCGGTGCACATTGATAGACCCAAAAACAAAGAAGAATGGTTGTCCCTCGGGTGTGCCAACGAGGATGCGTCGCATTTCGCGGCGGGAGTTCTCGACAACTTCATCGTGCCGCTGCTGACGTTCCTGCTCGGTCATAGCGGTGCCAACGTATAGACCGTAGCGTTCATAGGGAACCTTACCGAAGCTTTTTATCGCTGAGTTCGAGCGGCTCTGCGTGAAAGCAAATGTTTTTCGGGAGCGCTGCACGAAGTAGCCGGAGTCACGGAGCACGTCACCAAACTTTGGCAGAGTCTTCATCGGATTACCATGCCCCTCCCAGTTGCTCCCCTGACTATTCAAAAACGCTCCTGAACCACAGTTCCAGAAGTAGCGCCCCGTAGCGAGCGAGGCACGACATGGTGAACACGACGCAACGGGAACAAAAGCGTTTTCAAACACAACTCCTTCCCGACCGATACGATCAATGTTGGGCGTGGAGATCACATCGTTAAGTGAGGGCTTATCTTTTTCAGCATAAATACTTGCATACCGACCCCAGTCGTCTGCAAAAAAGAACAAAATATTGGGGCGCTCCGCAGCACAAGTGCAGTTCACAAATGCGGTCAACACGATCAGATACGAGAGAATGGTTTTGCAGAAGTTCATAGGTATTCTTTTCGTCGTGCAATTCACAAGAAGTCCCGCTTCATTAAGAGTCTAATCGGAGTTTCCAAACGGCTCGGCATCTACTTCTCTGGACCAGTTCCATTTGAGCCGTCGAAATAGATTCCATCCACATCGACACCTTTTGGGGTGCGATGGTCACCGTTCAAACCAAAATAGACAATGCGGCAATTATTTCCTTTGCTCAGGGCATTCCGTTTCTCACTGATCCGAACGGACAAGGTGTGCGGCACGTCCGCGTCGAGTCCTTCTCGCAGAATATAGATCCGGTTTAAGTGCAGCTTGAAGCTATTCTTTTCAACAAATAAATCTTGTTCGACCCAGTCCGAGCCATCAACACTGTGCTCGATGATACCGGCTTGGGGACCAGCGATCACCTGGATAGCGACTGCGGAACCTATGAAGGGAAGGTCAAAGCTGTCTCCCGGGTTATATCCGACCAACTGCGGTCGCTCGTTCCAACCGGTCCGCACCTTTCCGCCTTCGGCTGCCGCGTCGTAATCAGCCTCAACGGCAAACCCATTTCGTTTTTTGGCAATTCGCGGCGCAAACAACTTGCCTTCGCTATACGAGGCGGGATCAAGTTTCTCAGGCATTGCATGAGCAGTAACTGGCCGGGGCTTTCCCGACCATGCTTCATCGAGCAGCCGCTCAATGCTGTCTGCATAGAGTTGCTGCCCAAAGGGCGATGGGTGAACACCCTTGATGTCATCCTTCCACGTGAACTCTCCTCGCTCGATGCGCTCATAGACCTCCTTGGTAATATCAAGCGTCGGCACTCCATAGTGTGCGGCCACTGTATCAAAACTCTCAATCACCTCGGGTGTCTTCCCATTCTCATAATCTTCGATTTTTTCCGTGCAGGCAAAATGCATCATGACGACATCCATATCAGGGTTCGCCTGCCGTGCATGTCGGATGATGCCTTCCATTCCGTGTATTGATTGTTCGGCCGTGCGACCAATAGACACATCATTCACCGCTGCTTCTTCGAACAGCAGGTCAACTTTCCCTTTTTGAATAACGTCACGATCCAGCCGAAAGGCACCATACATCGTTCCCGTTGAACCGACCCCAGCAAGGATGAAATTGAATTCAGTTGCAGGAAAACGTCGCTTGAGGTTTTCCATCACCTTCTTTCGCCACGGCATTCCAGTGATGGACCCACCGACAAAGGCAACAGTGCCTTTCTTTTCAACTTCAAAGATGTACTGAGAATTCTTCAACCCGTCGTGCAAGTCAAACCAGTTCTGCTGCAAAGATCTGGTGACATTTCGCCAAGGATATAAAGCATCCGATGTTTCATCTGCTTTGCCTTTTGAGTCCTGTTTCTTTTTCGGCCTCCTCCTTCCCTCTATCGACTTCCTTGCCTCAGTACTTCCTGTCACAGCATTCGCTTGTTGGGGCGCAGACTTCGCCGATAGCATTGGCAAAGACTCATCCCAAGCCGTGATCACCTTGAGCATGGTCGCTGCTTGTTTAGGCTTCGTGTCAATGACATTCATGGTTTCATTTGGGTCAGTTGCAAGGTCATAGAGTTCGTCACCCTCACTTCGATTCACATGATATTTCCAGTCGCCATAGAGCGCGGTTGGATACCGCTTCTTCCAATAAAGAAACCGTTCCGGAATTCGATCTCCGCCGAGCCAGATGTCAGCGACATCATGACCCTCAAACACATTCTTATCATGAGGCGTGCCAGTCAGTCGACACACCGTAGGCAGGAAGTCCAACCCAGAAAGAATACTGGTGTCGTTGACAGCATCGGCAGGAACCTTGCCTGGCCAACGCACAATAAATGGAGCTCGTGGCCCACCTTCGTACATCTCGTGCTTTCCGCCTCGAAGCCCCTTGGTCCACCCCATCATGTTTGCACGAGTCGTGTCACCGACCTGGTTTG
>PKCL01000177.1 GCA_002862165.1 Planctomycetaceae bacterium | reverse complement strand
GAGCGTGCGTCAAGTTCTTGCCGTATCTCGGTGCAGCGTTGTGTACTGAGACGATAAAAGTAAATGATTGGAAGAAGAAGAAAGTGCCCAATCGCTGGAAAAATTGATATGGAGAGCAGAATGCCTTTGATTGCGCTTGGAGTTTGTGTTGCAGCTTCACCGTCGTAACCATACGTCGCTAAAACTGAACCAATGCACCAGCCGGCTATTGCCACACCAAGTTTTATTGCGAAAAGAAATCCCGAAAAAATTAGGCCCGTGACACGACGACCTGTTTTAAATTCGCCATAGTCTGCAGTGTCAGCTGCCATGGAAAAGAGAATTGGTGCTGCCATTTGCGTAAGAAAGTTGACCAGAATATAAAGCCCAAAAATCAAAAAGATATTTTGTGTAGGTGCAAAATAGATTCCGACTGAACCGATCACAATAATAATTTGCAGCATTGCATAGGATGGGCCTTTATCTAGTTTCGCCGTTAGGGGTGCCGCAAATGCAGCGCCGATCATGGCTGCAAAGGTTCCTGCGGTAAGAAATTCTGCAGTAAGATCAGGCCTGCCGACTACACACTTGATGTAAAATGCTGCAGACCCTGCCCTTAAGACGATTGCGACGAGCGATACAAGGCCGAGAAAAGCTACGACCACCCATTGATCGTTTTTTACAAGTGTGCCGACATCCCTCCAAAAGCTTTTTTTCGCAGGCTGAGCTTCAACGACACGTTCTTTCGTGAGAGCAAAGCAGCCGATAAAAGCAAGTACTGCCAAGACGCCGAACACGGCCATTGCCCAAGGGTAGCCAATACGGTCATTACCTTTACCAAAGTAAGTAATTAACGTTGGACCGTACCACGTGATAAGGACGCCCGCAGAGGTGGCAAGAAAGAATCGATAGGAATTTGCAGACACACGTTCTTGGGAGTCTGCTGTTATGACACCACCTAATGCACAGTACGGAATATTCACGACCGTATAAAGAAGCATGAGGGCTGCATACGTGACATACGCATAAAGCAGTTTTTGATTCCCTGCAAGATCTGGCGTCCAGTAGGTCAAGACAAAAACAACAGCAAATGGAACTGAAAACCACAGCATATACGGACGAAATTTTCCCCAGCGGGTATTTGTATTATCTGCAATGACACCCATGATAGGGTCCGTCACGGTGTCCAGCAGACGAACGAGAAGAAACATAAGGCCCATGGCTGCTGGTGCAAGACCAAACACATCTGTATAGAAAGACGGGAGCAGAATTATGACCGTCTGAAATACAACGTTCGAGCCAAAGTCGCCGAGGCCGTACCCAATTTTTTCAATTGGTGAGAGTCGAGTGTTTGCCATAATGCATGTTCGTTTCAAAATTTAGGTAAGAAATTCAAGAAAATGAAATTCTGCTGGGTGCTTCATGCCACTCATGTCGACTGAGGTGACTCCGACAAATGTTCCCGTGAAATCAAGATATTTTCCGTAGTCATCGGAAAGAATTGAAGCATCGAGCGGGGGCCCGATCAATGAGAAACGTTCTCCATCAGTCGACCAGAAAAATTGCAGAGCCGACTCTTTGAAAACTATTCGAAGGAAAATTTGCTTACAGTCGACTGGCACAGGTGACGTGCCCAGTGGAAATTTTGACACGCCATCGTCGCAAGTGTGAATATGAAGGCAGTTGCCGATCGTTTCATCATGTGAAAGGTATAAGTGGTGAAAAAGCCGATTGTTATAATACGCAGTGATCCCGGCCATCTGTTGGAATGACGACGGACTGAATGAGACTTTTGTTGTGGCTGTAAGGTTGTGATGCGTGAGGCGTCGTGCAAGGAGTGATTTAGGGAAACACGATTCAAGTGACTCTGAGCCATACAGTGTTAATGTTTTTTCTGACGCCACAATTGTGCTTGATGGGCCTCGTGGTGTGGCAAAGTGTGGTGATGTGAATGGCAATCGTGAGGATAGATCCGGCCATGGATGAGGCTTGAGCGCAGGGGCTACGACGTCTACTTTTGGAGAATTCCCACCACCTGCAACGTACACCCAGCCATCGTCTCGCCATTCCATTTTTTGAATAGCCGTTTCCCTACCAAGAGTACACCGCTTTGTGCCAGGAAGTGGCCTCCCGCATAGATGCGGGAGATACCATTCTCCCTCTTGGGTCTCAACAAGGCTTGCGTGGCCTGCTTTCTGAAGACCAAGAGAATCATTGCCTTGAGATGTAAGGACAGGGTTGTGTGGGTGTACTTCGTAAGGCCCATCGATGTGGCTTGAACGAGCGAGTGTTACTGCATGATTATACTCAGTACCACCTTCGGCAGTGAGCAAGTAATACCGGCCGCCTTTTTTGTAGATATGTGGACCTTCGGTAAGTCCAATTTCTGTGCCCTTAAAGATGAGTTTTGGTTGGCCAATAAGTTCAAAGGAGGCAGGGTTCATCTCCTGTTTTATTATTCCATAAAAAGGATGGTGCTCTGGCCGATGGTCCCAGACCATATTGAGCCAATACTTCCTGCCGTCGTCATCATGGAAAAGTGATGGATCAAAGCCGGAGGAGTTGATGTAGACAGGATCAGACCAAGGTCCGTGAATTGATGGAGATGTTATGAGAAAATTTGGAGTATCTTTTGTGGCGGCCTCGTGCTGATGAACAACGGTATAACAAAGGTAGAACAGACCGTCGTGATAGGTCAGGGCAGGCGCCCAGACACCACCAGAACTTGGCACTCCTTGTAAATCAAGGAGACGTTTTTCACCCAACGCATGGGTAAGGAGGTGCCAATTCACAAGATCTCGAGAATGATGAATCTGAACGCCAGGAAACCACTCAAATGTTGAGGTTGCAATGTAATAGTCTTTGTCCACACGGCAAATCGATGGATCCGGATTAAAACCAGGTAATATTGGATTCCTAATAGTAGTCATCACACTTTGTGGAAAATAGAGGCGAAGGTTTTGGTAAGCCGGTGCGTTGACATCAACAGTCTTAGCCTACCATCCAACAAAGCCGCGAACTACAAGCATTCTACGTTGTGTGAAGTTATGTTCAGCCTGCTTGCGTGAAACCGTTTTCTTTTTACCTGCCGCGTATACGAAACTGGTTGCCAGAGGGGAGCAAGTATTCAACTACCAAGGCAGTAGGGTGTTACCCAGCGGCTGGTGATTGCTTCTCTGGCACAGGTGGTTGTACAAGGTCCACTTTTTCAATCGCGTCAAGTACCTGGGACTCGGTGATTAAATCTCGCAGGATAATCGGTGGTGAGTCTTTCATAGTTTTGGCATTTGGTGGAAAGAATGCAAGCACAGGTATGGACTTGCTGTTGAGGCTTTCGAGCATAGCTTTTATTTCTGGAGATCCATCTGTCCAATCAGCGAGCATTGGAACAACCTTTCGTTTTTCGAGCGCGGCTTTGACTCGTGAGGTCTCAATTGCATAGGCAAGATTATATTTACAAGTGAGGCACCAATCCGCCGAAAAGTCAATCATGACAGAGGAGCCATTGCTGCGTAATTCGGAGAGCCGTTTCTTGGTAAAGGGCTCCCAGTCAATTACAGAGTCAGATGGACCAAGATATGCGAAAACGAGAGTCCCTAGTGTTACGGAGACAGCAGTAGCCTGAAGCCACTGCATCAATCCAGCCATGCCTTTTGTCTTCTGGTATCGCCCAATCCACCAGCAGCCGATCCAGATACTAATCAGCAGTGCAAACGTAGGCACGAAGTAGTCGCTGTCCAAGAATGTAAACAGAAAAACAACAGTGCCCAGCATGACAAACCCAAGAACCTCCTTGAGGGTTTCCATCCATGGGCCCGGCTTTGGAACGAACCGGATAAGCGAAGGAAATATGCCTACAAGAAAATAAGGCAGTGCCATTCCGGTTGCGATGGCTGCAAAAACAGCATACGTGACACCAGTGGGCTGTGTGAGCGTAAAACCAAAGACAGGACCAAGAAAAGGTCCACTGCATGGGGTTGCGAGAATGGTACTCAAGACTCCCTTGAAAAAAGAACCAGCCGGTCCTTCCTGAGTCTGTACTTTGCCCGCAGTTGTTCCGATGAAACCAGGTATAGGTAACTCCCACACCCCGAGAAAAGATAATGCAAAACTGAAAACAATCGCCGCCATTGTGATGTTAAAGCCGGACGAGGTGAATTGCTCACCCCAGGCAAGATTATTGCCTGCGAGTCCCAGATTGGCTGCAACGCTTGCAGTTGCTAAAACAAAAAATACGGCGTAAAGGCCCGCGCAATACCAGAGATTAAGTTGAAGAATCTCTTGTCGGGCACGGCCCGATTGTTGTGCAAACGACATTAGTTTGAGGCCGAGAACTGGAAGTACACAGGGCATAAGGTTGAGAATCAGCCCACCAAGTAGTCCAGCAAGTAGGGCAACTGGAAGAGAAAGCGATTGGGCAGGTAAGGGTTCTCGTGTTTGAGCGGTTGATGATGGCTGAGATTTTTCTTCCGATGGAAAAGTGAGAGCCGCTGGATGTTGTGCTGCTTCACCATAACGACTGTCTGAAAAAACAAGTTTTGGGCTGTCATCATTTCCCTCTGGAAGTGTGATGGTCAAGCGGCTCGCCCAAGGAGGGTCACATGTGTTATCACTACAGGATTGGTAGCCAATAATTGCCTCAATTTGGCGAGTCTGTTTGGAGTCACCATCTAGACTCCTGTTTTGTTTCTCGACTTGGAGCGTAAAT
>PKCL01000298.1 GCA_002862165.1 Planctomycetaceae bacterium | reverse complement strand
CTCAAAGCATCGCTCGTTCTTCTCGCCTGCCTGCTTTTTCCAATGATGGAAAAAACCTCTTCTGCGGGGACACGAAACCCGGTTGTTGACGACGCAGCACTCGCTGAACAATTTGTAGAAGGCCTCGCAGCTCTTGTTGAAAACGCACCGTCCAAAACACAAAGAACACTTGAGGCGGGAAATGCCCTCCGTTTGTTAGCTCAAAAAGAGGGGAGTGCCATTCGGCTTCCCAACCGACAACACGTTTCAGCAGGAACCACAGAAGAGCCTCTCTATCAACGTGTGATGCCGGCAGTTGTCGTTATCGGATCTATTTACAAATGTGACAGCTGTAGTAAATGGCACCTTGGCAGCATGGCATCCGGCTGGCTCCTCTCTGATGACGGACTGGTTGTCACAAATCATCATGTCTTTACAGGAGATGCAAATCACTATTTTGGCGTCATGACATCTGATGGCAATGTCTTTGCCATTCGTAGTATCCTCGCATCTGATCGTGATGGAGACGCAGCTATCGCGCAGCTAGACACACGTGGTGTTGTGCTTCCGTTTCTCAGGCTCGGTCGCCCAGCTGACTGCGGTGACCCTGTTGTTGTAATCAGCCATCCAGCCGGCCGCTTCTACAGTCTCACGCGGGGCGTGGTGTCCAGATACCACCGCCATAACGCAGATCCAGCAACAATGACAAATTCAATTGGAAGCTCTCACACACCAAGGAACCGCAATGGTAATGGAGTATCGCAAGTCACCCCGGCACCTGTCTGGATGAGTGTCACGGCGGACTACGCTGTCGGCAGCAGCGGCGGTCCTGTCTTTGACTCAAGCGGCAGCGTTGTAGGCATGGTATCACGAACATATTCAACACAGCCAAGTAAAAATCATCGTCGGCATGACTCATTCGGAAACCAAATGGTTTTCAAAGACTGCGTGTCACTTGATACGATTCTTGGCCTCATTGAAAACGTAGACTAAGGCCTAACCAAAGGCTACGCCTTAGTCATCAATACCAAGCGCCCGTCGACGCTCGCCTAGCTTTTCCGTGCCGCCATCAACAACGTAGCCCTCAGCTTCCATAGCAAGCCGAAGATCTGATTCAGCAGTGAGTGCATCCTCTTGGCAATACAATGTCTGACTGAATTGGTCAGCAAGTAGATCAAATCGAGGCCGAACGAATCTTCTATGACAGTTGAGACTGTGCAGCCGCTGCCCCTTCGGATTGTGATGGCCCTCACGATGTTGTCGAATCCGATCCTCCAACGGCTGACTCGTTTGCCCAACATAAATGTATCCAGCAGAAGTATCTGATTTTGTCATCAATGGCTTGAGTTCAATAATATAAAGATGCCAGACAGTCATATCACCATTGACTGTATATCCGTCACATCGAAGCTGCTGGCGTATCAACTTCATGGCAGCGTCCACATCTGATTTCTGTGCGGGCTTGATAAACGGGCAATCTCGCCCTCCTGGCTCTGCCGGTTTTGGCATTGCCTCATAAACGACATTGACGACCCGCATACGCTTGGCTCGCCGAGATGTTTTCACCCACTTATCCAGTTCAAAACCCGGTCGTTTTGTGAGCGGTTTCACAACCACCCGCGGACGGTCTGCACGCCGGCGTAGACCAATAAGATCACTTGTCTTCAGCACACAAACCCAGACCCGCTGGGTCTCACCAGGAATATTCAGACGACCTGACATAACAGAGAAACCTTCTTGGGACGGTGCCACACCTGCTGTTCTTGTTCAGCCACCCACTTTTTTCGGCCGCTTTCTTTTTTTCGCCCGCTCAACTTTGTTCGGCCACTGAACACACCGTTCATGAAGAGTTCTCTTCCTTTTCGGAGGAATGCTCATCGATAAATCGATTTTGCCCGCCTTTGTATAACGGACCACCTTAAAGCTTATTTATGTCGGCTGTTCGGTTGGTCGCAAAAGAACATCGTGAACCTGTACATGCTCCGGACACGACAGCATGTACACCACACCTTCTGCTACATCGTTTGCTTCTAAGACCTTAAATCGAGAATACACTTCACGAGCTTTTTCGTCCGACTTCATGTAGTGGCCAGCGAAGCCGGTTTCAACGAAACCAGGACATATTTCACCAACACGAATTGGGTCGTTATTCTCTCGCAATTCAATTCTGAGGGCCTCCGTCAATGCACGAACCGCGTGCTTCGTTGCAGCATAAAGGCCGGCTCCTGCAGGAACCCGCTGACCAGCCATTGAGCCGATATGAATAATGTGTCCACGACCTCCCCTTGCTCGCATATCAGCGAGTGCATCGCGGGTACAGATACACAACCCGAGCACATTTACATCAAGCATTTCCCGCCACTCATCAACCTTCCCTTCGGCAAGTGGATTCGCATGACCTAAACCAGCATTATTAATGAGTACATCAACACCACCGAAACGCTTCCGTGCAGCCACGAAGGCTTTCTGTACAGACTTTTCGTCACGTACATCACATTCCACGGCAAGGCTGTTCTGACCAGACGTATCGGCTGCAGTAAGAACTTCAGCGACACGATCCTGACGACGAGCGCACCCAACGACCTGCATCCCCTCACGAAGAAGACGTCCTGCTAGAGCTGCTCCGATGCCATTACTTGCACCGGTAACGAGGGCCGTTTTGCCTTGCCATTGGGCCATTCCGTAACCATCCGCTGTTGTAGCCATTCAAGAATCCTCTTTGGTTGCATGCACTTCGGTCATATCGGGTTTTCATAAAAATCACACAGTATGATCTCATCTGGTTATGATTTTACCACCAGGAGGAAATCATTTATTGAGCGACTGAGAGAAAATAAATTCCTCTATTGAATTGTCCTCTATTGAATTGTCATAGACCAGTGAACCGCACGAACCAGTGAAAGCTCGTAGAATATACCGCCGGTTCCTGCGTTATCAGGTGCCTGCCTTATTGAGCACTACGAAAAAGCCTTGGACTTACATTCATATTGCCCGCGAGAAAAGAAACTCATGACCGAAGAAGATGCCACTCGTGCCACTCCAGATAATGAAATAATTTTTGTCACGGGTGCAACTGGATATGTCGGTGGCAGACTTGTGCCACTTCTGCTTGAGGCAGGCTATCGCGTGCGATGTCTTGTTCGAGAACCACGCAAACTCGACGCGCGACCATGGCGACAACACCCACAGCTTGAGGTTATCAATGCCGATCTCAGCGATCGAGAGTCAGTCACTGAGGCCATGCGAGGCTGCAAAGCCGCATACTACCTTGTGCACTCCATGGTTGCGACCGGTGGCGCATACGCTGATCGTGATCGTGACCTCGCCCGCATGTTCGCAAATGCAGCGAGATCTGCCGACCTACCCCGAATCATCTACCTCGGCGGCCTTGGTGAAATGGGCCCAGGTCTGAGCCAACACCTTCGCTCACGACGCCAAGTTGAAGAAGAACTTGCTTCATCTGGCATACCAGTGACGACTTTCCGTGCAGCGATGATCATCGGTTCGGGTTCAGCATCATTTGAAATCTTACGATACCTTGTTGAACGCCTCCCTGTCATGGTGACACCAAAATGGGTTACGACAGAATGCCAACCAGTTGCTATTGCAGATGTACTGTATTGGCTTGCCCGCTGCCTTGAAGTGCACGAGACAACAGGAGAAACTCTCGAAATCGGTGGCAATGATGTCATGGCATACCAGGAACTCATGAGGGTCATGGCAGAGGAACTCGGACTTCGCCGACGAATTATTATTCCGGTACCGGTGCTTACTCCACGGCTCAGTTCGCTCTGGATTAATCTTGTAACACCAGTCTCCTATCGAATCGCTCGTCCGCTCGCAGAGGGGCTCAAGAACCGAGTGGTCGTCACTGATGACACAACACAACAACTCATGCCGCATACACCACTCGGGGCACGTGAAGCAATACGTCGCGCGCTTGAGAAGATTGAACGCCAGGACGTTGAAACACGGTGGAGTGTTGCTGGGCCGATTCCAGGTGATCCTTCATGGGCTGGCGGGACAGTCTTCACGGACGAGAGAGTCGTTGATGTCGAAGCTGATTCAGCCAGCCTCTATGCTGCAGTCTGTCGAATTGGCGGCGGCAACGGCTGGTATGCCGGGGATATCCTCTGGCGTATCCGAGGATGGATGGACACGCTTGTAGGAGGGCCAGGACTTCGGCGAGGACGACGACTTCCAGAGACCGTAGAATTTGGTGAGACCCTCGATTTCTGGCGGGTAGTCGGCATCGACAGAGATCGCTCACTCTCTCTTCGTGCGGAAATGAAACTCCCCGGAGAGGCTCAGCTTGATTTTCAGATCGAACCTGTCGAACCAGATCGTCAACCACCGATAACACGACTCGTCATGACGGCACGGTTTCGCCCACGTGGACTTGCAGGGCTCCTTTATTGGTATGCCGTTGTGCCGCTTCATGAATTTGTCTTCGGAGGCATGCTCCGTGGAATCAGTAAAACAGCCGAGGCGATGCACCGTTCGAATACACCTCGCCAGAACGAGACAACTACCGGTGATGAGGTTCCGGGCTACGGACGAGCACGACTCTGGCTGGGTATCACTGGTGTAGGAACTATTGTCACTCTCTCTTCGGCTGCTCTTTTCCTGAAGCTCCCCGAACGCCTACTACCGCCAGCCACCGCACCACTCAATGTTCAGGTCAAAGGTCTGCTGTTTTTTATCGTACTGTATGTGCTGATTCAGCTACCCCTTGATTT
>PKCL01000314.1 GCA_002862165.1 Planctomycetaceae bacterium | reverse complement strand
ACGCCCACAGCCATCGATTGAGGCAGAAAAACCAGTATTTGCTGCAATGACAATTGGTGTCCGAACCTCCACAGCGCGAAAAATAGCTGCTGTGAGATGCATATCGAGTTCACTCGATCCCCAAAACCATCCATCATTGGTCAAATTTGCCATAATGTCGGGACCACCATTGATTTGTCGACAATACCGAATGAGTGTGCGAATTGTCTCCGGAAGTGCTGTTTCGTAACAAATCGTGCATGTCAGCCTCCGGCCGGCAACGGATGCTATGAACGGCTGTTGACCAGCCGTTAGACCAACTGGAAGCGGCGTAAGGCGGTACAACCAGGGGAAGGTCTCGGCAAAGGGTATATATTCACCAAAAAGCACGGGCTTCATCTTGGCATACGTTTCTCGAACTCGACCAGCAGCGTCGAGAAGAACCGCACAGTTGAAATAACGAGTTCCTGTGACCGCACTCGGGGTCACATACTGTTTATCAACGCCGACAAGCCAGTTTGTTCCGTACGAGTTTGCATAGATTGCAAGCGGTTCGAGGCGTTCAGTTTCGAGTTGCTGACGGCAAAGAGCCTGCAATGCAACATCACTACGATCAAGAGTGCCTGCACGATCACTTTCGCTAAGCATTGTTTCAATAATATTTTGAGGCAACCGTTCGTTAGGATCAATTTCAAGAAGACCAAGTCGCCACATTGTCTCGGGCCAGATTATCAGATCAGGCAACGAAGAATCTTCCAAGAGACCGCGTCGAGTCAATTCATCGTAATGCTGAGTTACGTCCTGAAAAGCATTTGGGTCATGCTTCAGTTCAGTATCAATTGATCCTTGCACAAGCAGCGTTTTAAGAGGTGCAACAAGAGGGTCTGGAACCGTAGCAAGTCGCCAATAGCCGTAAAAGATACACGTACAAAAAATGCCAAAAACCACAAATCCATTTCTGACTATTTTTTCATCCTGCCAGAGCTTTTTTATTTTTCGTTCACTTAATCCAATTTTTATTGGATCAACAGTCGCTGCTGCCACAACCATGACAATTGCACTGACCCCAACGGCACCGGCGACATCTGCAATTTGTAGCAGGGTAGTCCATCGCCATTGTGTATGACCAAGCATTGCAAATGTGAACCCACCAAAAAGCCAGCCCCGCAACTGCTCGCATGCCACCCACGATATTGGAGCTGCCGCTATGAGTGGCCACTTCCACCGCCGTATAAGAAGACTTGCGGACCAGATAAACAACGGCAGATAACTCGCCAAATAGGCTGACAAAAACACCCAGCCCAGTGACGTCGCTGGGTGGGGCAGTCGAAGCCAGTGGATTGTTGCAAGCCAATGAAGGAAGCCGGCACACCAGAGCATTCGCCAAAACTTGAAGGACGAAGGGCCAGTCTTTTTTGTAATTAACCAAAGCCAAGGCACTGGGGCAAGCCACGCAAGAAACCACCAGTCGCATGGAGGCTGAATCAGAAACATTGCTCCAGCACCAGTAAATGCTGCGACCATCTCATTTGTAAACGTTTGATCGTGAAACAGTCTTCGCCTGTATACCGGCTTCATTTGTCCCCGTCCTCTGGAAGTATTTCGGCAATGACCATTCCGGGAAACACTATGGTATCTTCGTCTACGAATTGGCGGACGCATTGACCTGCAACCGGAGCAAGTAAATCGACTGTCGCTGGATTTGTTGCGAGTTCAACAACACGATCGCCCTCAAGAACATTGCTTCCTTGTGGAACAAGCCATAACGAGAGAATGACCGGCGTTTCACCAAGCCCAAGGTCTGGAACAATGATTGGCACAACTGTGGCTTGATTATATGACTGCATAACGTATGACTTCTCAACACTCAGTAGTTTTCCTGAAGCCACGCAAGCATAACTTGTCCAACTACGCCTAATGACTTTGGAGAGCAGTTGGCTGGAATATCTTGTGTTGTATGCCAGTACGGATAGTCGAAATCAATGATATCACAGGTTGGGATACCACCAGTCATACGAAGGGGCACGTGATCGTCATTGATGACATACTTGGGGCGTGAAATAAATTCCCTGACTTTCAGTTTCTCTGCAGTTGCCCAAATCGAGTTTACCACGGGGCGTGTGTCGGGCCACTCGACACTTTGGTGTTCCTGCCAAATTGCAAGATTGCGATCACCTACCATGTCGAGAATAACCCCACAGCGATAGGCATGCGATATGGCTCCTGCTTTCCGTGACGCAGCATATTGTCTCGCAAAAAAGAGTGAACCGAGGCAGTATGAATCTCTTCCCTCTTCAAAAACATATTCTTCAGCATCGAAAAATACAAAATCAACACCTACCGATCCTTTTAGCTCCGACATTGAGTCTGCGAGTTCCATCAAAACTGCCACACCGCTTGCACCATCATTCGCACCGACAAAAATTCCTTTGGGCTGGCGTCGGTCCCGATCCGGATATGGCCTGGTGTCGTAATGCGCTCCGAGAAGCACACGATCATTTCTGCTGGGATGCCAGGAAACAATGAGATTCTCCATATGGATCCATTCACCGTTGCGACCATCTCGACTACGAAATGCCTGCCGGAAAACTTTGGCTCCAGCTTTTTGAAAATAACGAATAAGAAATTCCCGCTGCTTCTGCATTCCAACGGAACCACTTGGACGCGGTCCGAATTCACAAATAGCCTCGAGATACTCCATCGCCCGGGTTCCAGAAAAACTTTTAGCGGCATTCGCTTCCGCAGCCGTTGCAAACGAAGAAACAAGCAGAATCTTCGTAAAAATGAGGAGAACGCTCATGACACTGACGCTCACGAGATACCTCCACAAAGAAAACCCCTTACAACTTTTTTGTCTACGTACCATTGGGTACTCTTTCGGTATCAGAGACACATCCGGCGGTATCAGAGACACATCCGGCGGTATCAGAGACACATCCGGCGGTATCAGAGACACATCCGGCGGTATCAGAGACACATCCGGCTTTGAACACTGTAATCTATATAGTAGCTCATCCGGATAGTATCTCATCCGGATAGTATCTCATCCGGCACACCTCGAACGAACCTTGGCCAGAATCATATCTGAATACTGTTGCAGAATGATTCTATTCTTTACATTAAAGGCTAATACCGGAATCGAACCCTAGACCACCGAAGCCCACTCTGTATATTTCTCGGACTTCTCGACCATTCAATTTCTCTTCTAATTTCATGAGAGATGATCCGTTTCATTAAAAGAAATTAATTCTGGACCCGGCCACTGAAGCTGGGACACCGAACAATTTTCAAGCGCTGGCAAGCGAGTAAATGGTCGTTCGGCAGCTTCTGCAAGTAGTGCATGGTCACGCCCCATGAGAAGACCAAGCGCTGCCGTGAGAATGCCACCATGGGCAACCACAATGATACTGCGGGCTGACCGACACGAAAGAGACTGCAGCGCATCACATCCTCGTTGTGCAAGCTGCCGTCTTGATTCTCCACCCGGTATCTGAAAATCAATATCACCAGAACGCCACTGAGCAACATCCTCGGGAAAACGATCTGCAAGATCATCCCACAGGTGCCCTTGAAAAACGCCTGCATTTAACTCCACAAGATCATCTTTCAGATTGACAGGAAGTCCTGTTGATTTTCCGATAATCTCAGCTGTCTCTTGAGCACGACATAGCGGACTACTCCAGAGTTCACATCGATCTGGAAATGGCTGAGATCGGCACCATGCAGCAACCGCAGCTGCTTGCTGACGACCGACATCAGTGAGGCTTATATCCGCTTGGCCTTGGACTCTTCCCTCACGGTTCGACAGACTCTCACCATGGCGAATCAGAATCTGGAGCATAAATCATTAGTCTCTACAAGAGATATCACTTGCGAGTGCCACTACCCTGTTTGTGCGCATCTGATAGACGTTTCACAAAATTAGAACTGGCATTCTGAAGCATAAAGACCTCACTATCGGCTTGGGTCGCTCCATGAGGACGTACAATACATATCACTTCAGCATCTCCTTCGTGTTGACGCACGTGATCCAAAAGGGCTCGTTCTCCTGCAGTAAGACTTTGTGAATGCTCACTATTTCCTATTGAGCCTGGTACTGGAGTCGCTACAACTTGTACTTCTTGTTGGTTACCGTTTGTTGGATGATCCAAATCAGAAGGAGACCGTGGGCCACTTGACGCAGTGGGAACGGCATCTGCCCTATTTCTACGGTCAAAGGAGAAATCAGGCATCGCATCTGGCATATGAGGCACGGTTGAACTGTCGGTATTTCCTGCCAGCTCATTTTCCGTTCCGGGATAAACATGTCTATAAACGAACGCCAGCCCTGCCTCATCAAGATGCTCGTGAATTGAGGGGAGTGCAGCAAAAAGTCCCTCATTGTCTTCGGGATCCGCCGCGTTACAGACACCTAAAAGTGTCCCGTCAATCGCAAACAAACCACCACCGCTACGGCCCTGCACTGGCTGTCCAGCAACTTGTACAGTGGCTGGGCCCAGATATTTATCAACCGAAGCGACTCGGCTCACATGCATGGTGGGGTCACGGCCTCCATCACAACCAATTGTTACAACACCTTCTCCAACTTCACGCGGACGACCAACAGAACCAATTTTAACGGGCTCTAAATTCACCTCCGTGAATACGCTCACTAAAGCGAGATCTCGATCAAGATCATAAGACACCATTTGACCAGCTAAACGACCAGCAGCGGTATCACCAAACAAATCGACCTCAATTGTTCCTT
>PKCL01000268.1 GCA_002862165.1 Planctomycetaceae bacterium | reverse complement strand
TGTAGTAGACGTCCCCATTGATTGCCAAAACACCTGCACCCGTTCCATCTTCAATCTCATTAAACCCATCAGCGAAAGTGACAACCTTGTCAGCGAATGTGTCTTGATCTGTATCGACAAGCAATCGTACACGATCTTCAAACGCAGAATAATCATGCACTTTTTCACCAAGATGCTTACGAAACATTGTCACTCGATCGGCAACACTCTGCGCAGCGAGATCATCTTCAAGCCATACCATATGTTTTCGATTATCTTCAACTCCTTTGCCTTGGCGGAATGTTTCACAGACAAACACTCGCCCCGTCTCGTCAATTGAAAATGCAACAGGATTCGCAACCAATGACTCATCTGCAAAGACGTCCATCTGCATACCAGGAGGTAACTTTAAGAGTTCTGCGTTTGCCTTCCCGTCACCTGATTCGCTGCTTCCTATAGCTTGTACTTCGCACCGAAATGATGCGACAGAAACGAGCACCAGAGGAATCAAAGAGCAAAAAAAACTTGTATACTTGTTCATCTCAATACTGTCTGTGTCGAGGGACGGATAGAAGTTGCATTCAGGAAACACGACATTAGAAGTTTACCAATAGAACTTCCGATAAAAGTATAGACCCCGTCCTGAACCTACACTTTTTATCGACACATTGCTTCCAAGTGACAGTGTCTTATTTCGGAAAACACGTGTTCTGATAAAGCTAGTGTGCACGTGCCGCTAAGACATCGGCTTCAGCTTTTTCTATTGCTTTTTCTGCATCACGCATGCCAAAACACCAGAACAAGGCCGGGTGCACAAAGAAATCAAGAACAGTCGAACTTATCAGCCCGCCAAGTATGACTGTCGCGATTGGGTAGAGGATTTCTTTCCCCGGCTCACCTGCAGCGAGAACAAGTGGCACCAACGCAATGCCTGCAGTGAGAGCTGTCATCAACATTGGTGCTACACGCTCTTTTCCAGCACGCTCAATCATTCCTCGAGTAAACCCCTCCCCTTCATATTGAACGAGATGAAGGTAGTGCGCTATCAGAAGAATTCCGTTCCTCGAAGCAATTCCACAGAGTGATATAAAACCCACCATACTTGCAATAGTCAATGATTGGTTTGTGAGATACAAAGCTCCTACGGCTCCGATTGCTGCCATAGGCAATGAAGCGAGTACCTGTAGTGAAAGGTTTACTGAACGGAACAGGGTGTAAAGAACAAAAAACATTCCGCTCAGTGATATGATGCTTAACATGCTGATTGTTCTCGCTGCTTGACGCTGGCTTTCAAACTGCCCTCCATACTCGACAAAAGACCTCGGCGGCAGTGCTGCTTCTATTGGCGCAAGTCGCTGCTGCACTTCCCTCACCACACCGTCGAGGTCACGCCCAACCGTATTGCATTGAATAACGATACGTCGCTTTACATTTTCTCGACTAATCGTATTTGGGCCACTCCCTTCTCGAATAACAGCAACAGCGTCAAGTGGAACCCGCCCACCCGTTGGCAGATTAATTGATAAGTCTCCTAATTTTTCAACATCGACTCGATACGGATCATCCATTCGTACAATAAGATCAAAAACCCGCTGCCCATCGACCACTTGTGATACCGTCCGACCGTGCATTGCTGTCTGTATGAACTCATTGACTGATTTCACTGTGAGACCATATTGCACAAGTTTTTCCCGCTTGATCTGAATCTGAAGTTGAGGGATTTCCACCTGCTGCTCTACCAAAAGATCAGTCACTCCAGGCACATCAGCAATTGCTTCTTTTATCTGCTCAGCAGTTTTCCGTAGCGAGAGAAGGTTGTCACCGTAAAGCTTAATGCCCAACTGTGCCTTCACACCTGAAAGCATATGGCTGATGAGATGGGCGAGAGGTTGTTCGACTGATGAAACAATTCCTGGAACATCACGTAATGTTTTCCGGATGTCTTCGAGTATCTGCTCACGACTACGGGTCATGTTCGGGTTTAAAGTGATGATTATTTCCGACACATTTACACCCTCCGTGTGCTCATCCATTTCACCCCGACCCGTCCGCCGACTAAAGCTTTCAACACCGTCGACTGCTTCAATCCGCTCGTCAACCATAACGCCTATCGTATTCGAGGTGGCAAGTGATGTTCCTGCAGGCAGTAGCACATTCACCTGGACACTGCCCTCGTTGAAAGGCGGCAGAAAGTCTTTCCCTAAACCAAAAACTGCAACAAGACTGACACCACAACAACCAAACACCACAACCAAAACAAGCACTGGATACCGAAGACTGATACGGTTTGCCAAGCCTGCTGAGAACTGTGCGAAACGCAGCAGAAAGCTTTTACGTTGTTTTTGAGAACCATACGAAACAGGTAGCAACCAATACGACAAAACAGGTGTCACCGTCAAAGAAACAATAAGCGAGGCTGTGATAGAAATGATGTATGCCAAGCCGAGAGGCATAAACAACCTTCCTTCAATCCCACCAAGTGCAAAAAGTGGAACAAACACAAGGACAACAAGGACTGTACTGAAGACGACGGAATTTCGGACCTCACGACTTGCTTCATATACAACTCGCAGAATTGGCCGAGGCGATGATTCTTGATTATTCTGACGAAGCCGGCGGAAAATATTTTCTACATCGACAATTGCATCATCAACGAGTTCACCTACTGCAACAGCAAGACCGCCAAGAGTCATCGTATTGATTGACATGCCGAGCACGTGAAAAACGATGACCGTAATCATAATTGACAGCGGTATAGCCGTAAGGGTAATAAAAGTCGCACGAACATTGAGTAAGAACAGAAATAAAACAATAACGACCAATACTGCGCCATCCCGCAGCGCCTCGAAAACATTTAATACGCTTAAATCAATAAACGTTTTTTGTTGATAGAGGTCTGGTATAATCCGCACATCGCCTGTGAGCGATGATTCAATACTTTCCAGTACGGACAGCACATCATCCGTTAATCGACGGGTGTCCTCGCCCGGTTGCTTGGAAATAACAAGCAACACTGCTGGCTTTCCGTTGATGGCCGCGTCGCCTCTCTTTGATTGAGCCCCCTCCACAACTCGAGCCACCTGCCCCAAAACGACAGGCCGGCCTTCTATGGCCTTCACCACAACGGCCTTCAAATCGGCTATCGTTTTGATTCGACCCAAGGAACGCACGAGCAGTTCGCTCCCTCCATTCTCAAGATACCCACCAGTGGCGTTTGAATTACTGGCTTGTACAGCTTGCTTAACATCATTCAGAGACACCCCAAACTGCAGCATGAGGTCCGGGTCGACTAACACCTGAAACTGTTTCACTCCGCCGCCTATGGTGACGACTTGTGCGACCCCCGGCACCGTCAACAGCCGTTGACGTACGACCCAATCAGCTATTGTCCGAAGCTCAACTGGAGAAGTCTCCCCCCGGGCACTCTCAACACCAACATGCATGATCTGACCCATTATTGACGAAGACGCCGCTAATTGAGGACGGATTCCCTCCGGCAATCGCTCCCTCGCCATCGCAATTTTTTCTACAACAATCTGTCGATTGACGTAAACGTCTGAACCCCATTCGAATTCAACCCAAATCACCGAGACACCAACACCCGATGAACTCCGTACCGTTTGCACACCACTTGCACCACTCAGAACTGACTCAAGCGGGACGGTCACGAGCGTCTCCACTTCTTCAGGCGCAAGCCCACTCGCTTCAGTAAAAATAGTTACTCGAGGCCGGTCGAGATTTGGAAAGACATCGACGGGAATAGACTGACAAATTAAGCTGCCGTACAAGAGAATCACGAGCGCAACAACAACGGTCAGGACACGATAGCGAAGTGCGATTCGAATAATGGCGTCAAGCATGACATCTCTTTAAGTAATGACGTGCAGTCACCTCAGTGAACATGACCAGCATGAGGGTCAGTGTTTTTTCCTGACTGATTTTTGAATGCAAACTGCAACTGCTGTGCCGAATTCAAAGCAATTATATCACCAGGATGAATCGACCCATCACTTGCAAGAACAACAAATCTTGGGTCACGAAATTCAACTTCAACAGCTTGTTGGTGAAAATGATTTCCATCAACCATGAAAACATAGTTTTCGACTCCATCTTTAGCTACTGCGTTGACTGGTACAACCATTCGGTCCGGCCACTCCTCAATTGGCACACGCAATTGCACCCTTTGACCGGGACGATATCGCCAATTTAGTGTTGAAGAACCAAATTCACCAACCGGCCCTGAAAGATTTTCATTCGGGAGTGACACAAAAAAATGCAATGTTCTCGCTTCCGCATCAACCTCTCCAGAAAGATAGTCGATTGTAAGGTTTGGGATTTCCCGGGATTCCCCAGACGCGGTTTCAAGAATTGCAGCGACGGCCCTGCCTTCTGAAGCAGCCTCACTAATTTCAATCGCATCTTTTTCAAAAGCTTCAGCATCAATCATTAATGTTTGATGATCGACTACTACCGCAAGCATCACACCGGTTTCAACATATTGACCTCGCTCGACATCAAGCTTCTGCAATAAAAGCATAGGCTGTCCTTCAGCATCATCGACTACAAGTTCTTTCTCACAAGGTGCTCGAACGGTGACTGTGCCCAGCAGAGTTCTGCTTTCCTGGATAGTCGTCACTTGAGTTTCAGAAAGTCCGTGCAATAGTAATGCCTGCCTCTCAGCACGTTGGCGACCCTTCAACTTTTGTAGTTCATACTGCTGATCCAAAATTCTTTTTTTTGCAATAAGACCTTCTGTGT
>PKCL01000265.1 GCA_002862165.1 Planctomycetaceae bacterium | reverse complement strand
ACGGTTCTATATTTACAATCCTGTTCGTCACCTAGGGGATTTTGTATGTCAACAAGTCGAAGACACTTTCTAAATGGGCTTGCCGCAATTTCAGCTGCTAGCTGTGCACGCCAGGCCGCGTCTAGTGGTCCATCCTCAGACTATGAACGACAAGCCGCCATGTTTCCAGAAGATAACACGGGTTTGTCAGGGAAGAAGTTATACTTCTCGTGTAAATACCGCATGACACGAGGCAAAAGTCTCGAAGAACGGCTTAAAATCGTAAAAAACGTCGGCTTTGATGGCGTTGACTTTGATGACGCAGCGAGTGTCACACCGGAACAGTTGCAGAGAGCAGTCAATTCGACTGGTGTCTTCGTGCATAATGTAATTAATCATGCACACTGGAAGCAGCGGCTCACCAGTTCAGACCAAGAGGAACGAAGTACAGCAGTCGCAAATGTTAAACACTGCATGGAGGTGTCCCACGCGGCAGGTGGAAGTGCGGTACTCATAGTGATTGGCAAAGTAGATGATGGGCCTCGCGGCATAGAGTTGGCTCGCACTGAAATTCAAACACTTCTTCCGCTCGCCGCGAAATTAGGCCAGAGAATACTTTTTGAAAATGTCTGGAACGGTATGTTCTACGACCCAAACGGCCCACGAGATCAGTCAGTTCGGCCATTCGCTGATTATATAGACAGTTTTGAGAGCCCATGGATTGGTGCCTACTTTGATCTCGGTAATCATGCTCGTTTCGCTAACATTGCGACGTGGATTCGGGACCTTGGGACCCGAATCGTGAAACTTGATATTAAAGGCTACTCTAACGAAAAAGCTGATAAGGAGGGTGTTAGAAAGGGATTCGTCGACATCACGGACGGTGATATTGATTGGGAATCTGTTCGCAAGGCGTTGTCGGATATTCGATTCACAGGATGGGTTGCCGCGGAGGTCGGCGGTGGTGATGCAGAACGGTTGAAGCGTGTCTTACAGCAGATGAAACACGCACTCCTTGGTTAGGAAAAGACTGCTTTTATATAAAAGGACATCTCATGACAGATTCATCAGACAAAAAACACAACCGTCGCAATTTTATATCGGCAACCGCGGCGACACTTACGGCATCCACAATGGTTCATTCTGCGACTGCAGCTTTACCAGCAGAGCAGCCACTACGACTTGCTGTTGTTGGTTGTGGTGGACGCGGTACAGGTGCAATCAATGATTCCCTCACGATTAATAGTGGGGTTACTCTCGTGGCTGCGGCTGACCTACGTGTTGGAAATTGCCAACAGTTGGTGAAAACGATGAGTAAAGCACATCCAGATAAAGTCTCTCAAAATAGCACGAAGCTTTATTCTGGCTTAGATGGATACAAGCAGGTCCTTGACGATCCTGATGTTGATGTTGTGCTCTTTGCGACGTCCCCAGGCTTTCGTTCAGTGATGGTGCAAGCTGCCGTACAGGCTGGCAAGCATGTGTTTGCCGAAAAACCAGTTTGTGTTGACGCGGCCGGATACAAGTTATGTACCGAATCGCATAACACCGCTGTGAAAAACAAAACTGCAATTGTCACGGGAACCCAATACCGGCGGCAGGTCAACTACATCGAGGCCGTTGAACAAATACAGAAGGGTACTATTGGTGACATAATCAATGTCACTGCCCGGTATTGCACCAGTGGTATCTGGTACCGGCCACGTAAGGAGAACATGAGCGATGTTGAATATCAGCTGACGAATTGGATGCATTTCATTTGGTTAAGTGGTGATCAAATATGTGAACAGGCGGTACACAATATCGACACCTTTAACTGGATTATGAAGTCAAATCCTGTGTCTGCTTATGCATCAGGAGGCCGCTTTACACGACCTGCGGATAGCGAAATGTGGGACAGCATGTCTGTTGATTACGAGTATCCAGAAGGCAAGACCGTGTCATTCATGTGTCGCCAGATTCCTAACTCCCAGGCTGCAAATGACAATGTTATTTATGGCACAAAGGGCACATGTCAGATCGGTGCATCTAATTCAGGTTCTCGCATCTTTGACCACAATGGCAAGAAGATCTGGGAAAAAAATGGGAAAATTAAAGACGCTTACCGGGAAGAACACCGAGCCCTGATCCAATCAATACGAGATGGGCAGCCTATTGTCGAACTGCAGCAAACGGCAGATAGCTCAATGGTGGCGGTACTAGGGCGAGTTGCAGCATACACGGGCAAAAAAGTGACTTGGGACTTTATGACTACAGAAAGTTCTTTGGATCTTTTCCCAAAAACGCTGACCTGGAATGGGTCTTTAGAATCCACAGGTTGGGCAGTGCCAGGCAAAACAAAACTTGTGTAGTCGGCGGATTTTTGCGTGCGGTGCTTGTATACAAAATGTTATGTAATTCGTGGTACGGTGTAACCGCGTCGATATTCACGTTTATAGAATTTATTTGCTCGTTCGCTGTCAGTCCCAGTGAATTCCCCTGTTTTTGAATTGAGTTCAAGTATGGAACTCAATTTCATGTCTTCTGACTGAAGGGTTATGTCATATGGCAAGAGCGTCTTTTCTAGTACAGACGCCTGCATTGCCATTGTGGGCAGCCCGTCGCTCACAATGGTCGGATTCCATTGACCACTGGCACGAAAGGCACTGTTTGCAAGGTTGCACCAAGCAGTTGAATCATTTCCTACAACAATATCAGCATTCAGGATCTGGCGATTTCGCGTCCGAACAGCATCGATAAAATTCTGCTGATGTGCGACATTTCCACTATTGCCCTTAAATGATTTGATTTCTTTTCCATCAGGATCAAAAGCAGAGCCAGCACCGCGGCGCCCCTCATAATGGCCTTCAGCACAATGAACGATATACCCACTACCCGGTCCCTTGTGCGGAGGACTTTTTTTACCACCGGGTGTAGCTGCAATGTTCATCAGTTGAATCTGTACAGGTATTGAGCCTGTGTCGATCGCTACCATTTGAACATTTGGAGTAGATCCAGCGTCATTCCACACAACACGGCCACCGAGGCTCTGGATACGCTTGGGAATTTTTACACTATCACGGAAGATGACATTCCGGACATCGTCGAGAATATGAATGCCCCAGTTACCCATTTCACCAGAGCCGGTGTTCCAATTCCAATGCCAGTCATACTGGAGCTTGTCACGAAATATTGGCTCGTCTTTGGCCGGACCGAGCCAAAGATCATAGTCGATGTCTTTTGCAATCGGAAGCGGTGTGGCTCGTTTCCCGATTGATGATCGCATTCCAATGCGATTGACTTGGACGGAAAGTATCTCTCCCAGACCACGATCCTCGTGAAGAAATGTTTTCACATCAGCTTGCATGGGATCTGATCGTTGCTGCGTTCCGAGTTGGCAGATGCGATTATATTTTTCAGCAGCCGCGACTGTCTGTTCACCCTCCCATTGACTGTGTGACAAAGGCTTTTCAACATAGACATCCTTGCCCGCCTCCATTGCCCAGATCGCAGCCAAACAGTGCCAATGATTACATGTTGCAATGACGACAGCATCGATTGACGAATCATCCAGTAAATTCCTGAGATCTCTCCAACTTTGTGCTTTTGGAAAACGTTCTTTTGCTTTTCCAAGCCTGTCCTTATCCGGATCACACAATCCACCGATGGCAACACCCGGCACTTTCGAAAAAGCCGTCATCAGTATGTTCCCTCGGCCGCCACAACCAATAAAGCCAATATTCACTTCATTGTCTACATTTGCTGACTTGGCATTCCGGGGCACAGAGGCCAGTGTTACGCCACCAAAGAATCCACTTTGAAGAAATTTACGTCGTGTTGCATACACCATGAAAAGTATCCTGAATGTGAAATGGTTAAAGTATGAGTCATGTAAGGAGAGAGTAGCTTACTGCATTCTGCCAATACTACTCATTGTTTAATAGCCCAAAGACATATCATACGAAGCCAGGTGCTGTGCTCCGATTGCCCCGAAACACGCTATCATGTGCAATACCTACTGCCACATACAAGGCACTCTAAACAGCGGGTTTGCACCCGAATGAGTGACCTTGAATTCACACATCTGATTCAACGACGCGAGGAATATCTCTTCGGAGATCGTTACTTTTTTGGTTTTGGCGTGGGCAAGAGTTCAATAGGCTCATGCGTTAGGACGGGTGTCTCTCGAGTTGGCTCCTGCTGCTTTTCCATTCCTGGAAATGCTGGTCCAGTATCAGCTCGTTCTCTATCCGAATTGCTTGAAATAGCCTCTTCTCCTCCAACTAAAATACTTTTTGTGTTGGAACTTTTTGAGTCAGTCACCCGCTGTCCAGCGATGCCTTCTTTGGGGACAGTGTCTGCTGTCTTTATCTCATTCTGAGTAGATTGCCCATCACTTCGATGCTGGGCCGTTTTCATTTCGGTGACAATAGGCATAGCTGCCTGAGTTCGTCCTTCGAGCTGCCGCGGAACTTCAGTGCTGTTTTGTCTCTTCAGCCCCGGGATCTGCTGCGGTCCGCGCGTAAGACCCTCAATTTCTTCAAGAGTTACACCACGACGAACAAGTCGTCTTATCACAGAAGGTCGTAACACATTATTTGGGACAATCACAGGTATTCCACTGGTAGAATTTCCAGGCTCTTGATTGTTTTCCTGACGAGAGCGATCACGCTGTTCGAGCCGCTCGCTGCGGATACTCCTTCGAACTATCGCACGATCCACCCAAGGGGCAGCAGTACAGCATGTGCCACTCAACATTAGGATCGCTGTGATTACTGCCCGCTCCCAGAGGGTTCCTGAAAAGAA
>PKCL01000422.1 GCA_002862165.1 Planctomycetaceae bacterium | reverse complement strand
TTCAAAGCATCATGCGTGAGTGCATCAGCATCAATGACAATGGCGCCACGCTGCCCTAATAACCCGGCGACTGTCGTCTTCCCCGCACCAATTTTTCCAATAAGCCCTACCACAGTCATTCGACAGACCCTTATTTCTCACAATCAGCCCATGTTGACCCCGTCTGCACCGAAACTTCGAGAGGCACTTCAAGATCCATCGCAGTTTCCATCTCACCCACAACAAGCGATTGAAGTGCCTCAAATTCATTGCCAGGAAACTCAAAGAGCAACTCATCATGAATCTGAAGCACCAAGAAAGATGATAGCTTTTCACGAATAAGCCTCCCAGCCACTTGAAGCATTGCGAGCTTAATGAGATCTGCCGCTGAGCCCTGCACTACAGTGTTCACAGCAGTTCGCTCTGGCAAGGATAACGCGAATACACCGCCGGCTCCTCGACGTGCATCGCGATCACGAACACCATCTATGGCTCGCCGCCTTCCTAACATCGTCGCAACACCTCGATCAACCCGACACCGATCGAGCACGTCATCGATAAACGCTGATGCACCGGAAAACTTTTCAAAATAAGCAGCAATAAATTCTGCTGCCTCAGGCTGCGAAATGCTGAGTGACTTTGCTAGACCAAATGCCGACTGACCATAGAGAATTCCGAAATTTACAGCTTTCGCTGTCCGCCGCATTTCTGAAGTGACTTCTTCCAGCTCGACATTAAAAACAGCTGCTGCTGTTCGAGTATGGATATCTTCCTTATTCCGAAAAGCTGCAAGCATTGCAACGTCCCCAGAAAGATGTGCGAGAATACGAAGTTCAATTTGCGAATAATCTGCTGCAAGAAACTGCCACCCCTCCTCCGCCGGCCGGAACGCAGAACGAATCTGCTGACCTTCGGCAGTTCGAATCGGAATATTCTGAAGATTCGGATCGCTTGAACTCAGCCGCCCTGTTGCGGTCATTGTTTGGTTCAATGTTGTATGGATTCTATTCGTCCGTGGATCAACAAGCAGCGGGAGTGCATCAACATATGTGCTCTTGAGCTTTGCGTACTTCCGATGCTGCAGCAGCTTCGCTGGTAATTCGTGAAGAGCTGCCAGTTCCTCTAATACCTCAGCGTCTGTGCTTGGCCCTGTTTTTGTTCGCTTCACAACAGGCAATCCTTGTTCCTCAAACAAGACTGTTCGAACCTGTAACGGGGATGCTAGAGAAAAGGGATGCCCAGCCAATTCATGAGATTCTTCCTCCAGCCCCTCTAACTTCGATGTGTAGTCAACAGAAAGACGATTCAGTAATTCAGCATCAACACGAATCCCACGGCACTCCATCTTCGCTAGCACTGTAGCAAGAGGAAGCTCAACGTCAGTGAAAAGTGCATGGAATCCAGCCTTCTTAATGTCATCTGAAATGGGCTCAACTATCGCCGCGACACTATGACAAACACATGCGCCGTGTTCAGCGGTCTGAGGAACATCTTGAAGACTTTCCGATGCCGAAACGACATCAGAAAAACGTTCTAACAAGTCGGCAAGCCCTTGATTGCGTTGCCCCGCGTCAAGAAGATGCCCAGCAATGAACGGGTCGAATTGTACGCCAATCAAGTCAACGCCCAGACGTGAGAGGCCAACTATTTGACGCTTCAAATCGTAACCAACTTTTGGTACCGAGGGGTCAGACAACATCTTCCGAATGACAGCCGATGATGAAATCTGTGCTGCCGAAAACCAAACGCTCTGCTGTGGTTGTAACCCTGTAACAGCGAGGACTGAAAGCCCTGTCACGTCCGGCCATACCTGTGGCTCACCAACCTTACTTCGACCTCGCACGGCAGACTCGGTAGCCGCAACCACGAGAAATCCACCAGTCGATACAACCTCTCGTAACTTCTTGACTGACGATGCAACTGCAGAAGGTTTTGCCGGAAGCACGGGTGCCGGAAAAATGGAAGGTTCAATACTATTTTCATCGCCAAGTGAAAGAAGCCCTTGACCACTTTTTTTTGCAGGCTTGGTCACAGTAGTCTTTCCACCTGCCAAGCTTTGAACCTTTTTGACAAGTGTCTTAAAACCCAACTGTTGCAAAAACTGAATCAGTGGTTCCGGGTCAGGACGTCGAACAACTGCAGACTCCCAAGGAATTTGTATTGGCGTGTCTAATTGAAGCTGAATAAGGCTGCGACCCTGTCTTGCAGTGTCGCCGTGCGACGCAATATTCTCACGACGCTTTGCACCCTTGACCTCATCGCATCGTGACAAAACTTCTTCAAGAGTTCCAAATTGCTGTAAAAGACTAGAGGCAATCTTTGGACCTATGCCAGGAATACCGGGGACATTATCAACCGCATCACCTACGAGTGAAAGATAATCTACGACCTGATCAGGTCGTATGCCCCAATCCTTCAGGAGCTCAGCCTCACCAACGAATGTATTGTTCCGAAGATTTAAGAGCCGAACATGCGGCCCAAGAAGCTGACGAGCATCTTTGTCTGATGTTACAAGAGTGCAGTCACCTCCAGCTTTGACTGTTTGTACCGCAAGTGTGGCAAGTACATCATCAGCCTCATAACCAGCCAGCTCCAGGCATGGCACGCCGAATACCTCGAGCAACTGTTTCACTAGAGGCAATTGTGGGACAAGGTCTGCCGGCATCTCCGAACGTGTTGCTTTATAGTCTGCGTATTGCTGGTGACGGAATGTCGGCTCCGGAGTATCTGAGCCACAAAACAAGTAGTTCGGCTTTTTCTTCTCGATGATATCGATTAAGTCACGAGTGAGCCCAAATACAACTGAAACTGGAACACCTTCAGGACTACTCATTTCAGGCAGAGCGTGAAAGAGCTGGTAGACACGAGAAAAAAGATCCAGAACCCAGACAGTCTGCCCTGAAAGATCGACATCAATTTGAGTTTTTTTTTGTGCCATGACGCGTTTTGAAAACGAATACCAGCCCTTGGGGCGCTCGAACCTTCTAAGAGATGGAAACAGTCTTTGTTTGAAATCAGATTCTTCGAGAAACGCATTCGAACGATAAAGACAACAACTTGGATTTCGCTTTCGACTCAATCCAACAGTCGCCGGCGAGTCTTAGTCACCGCTCGGTGGCTCGTACTCAAAATCTTTCCACTTCATGGCACGCCGAAATGGTTCAATTCGCAAAATGACTTCACCGTTCTGAAAGATACGAACCGTGCCACTGGTTTCACTCACAGCAACGGCTACGCTTTTTGTTCTTCGCGTAATTGCCGCCGCCGCCCAATGCCTTGCACCAAGTCCTTTTGCTACAGAAACACTTTCTGCCGATGCATCAATATAGCGTGCTGCTGCTTCAATTGTTCCATCGGCACTTACAACAAATGCTCCGTCAAGCTGTGCGATTTCTTTGAGCCCTTCACGAACTCGAGGATCTTTAAGTTTTCGCTCCCCCCGATTATATCCACGGACTGGATCAAACCCAGTTGAGTGGCTCGACTGAATCACGTTGCGGGCATCACCAACAACAAACAGGGTTCCAACTGGCTTGCCTTCACGTCCCTCTCGACCAATCTCGACGGCCATGTCGACAACAACCTTGAGTGTCTCAAGCGGCACCTTCGTATCAAGGTTTCGTAGGTCACGACTGGTTAATTGTCCGAGATGCTCTGTCAATCGCAGCACACTTACTGAATCCACAGTGCCAGCCTCAAACCCACTGTACACCGCAACGACCTGAGACTCGGGGCCTATCGCATCTGCGGCAACACACTCAAGAAGGGCTTGAGTCAACCTTTCATGAACAGGTAGACCAGCCACGTCAATCATCACTCGATCCATACCGTGATCTGTTACACCAACAAGATGTGCTGCATCATCTGATGCAATCAACACAGTCAAAGCACCGAGTAAGTCACGCAACCGGGACCAATCAAGTCGCTGCTCAACAACTATAAGCAACGCCGCCGACTTCGTCACATCAACAAGTTGTGATGCGGCTTCAAGAATTTGCACTAGTTGAGGAGAAAGTACTAGCGTGCTCATGGCTACTGACCGAGAAAACTGCAAAAACATTCATGCCGTATGAATTTCCTATATAGAAAGGTACGGCCGAGTCGCTTTGTATTCAAGAAAGACGTTTTACTGCCGGGTCTTATCATTGTTAGGCAGTGTCGCCTGGCGAATCTCTTCATCAGACCGTGCTAGCCCAACTGTTACGGCAGCCTTCATTGGGCCGGTAAAAGCAACTACATTTCCGGGAACAACCACACCCCAGACTCGCTCTTGATATATAGACAGTGAATGCAAAGCATGGCCGAGCGGGCCATCCTTCCAGTTCCGCCCTGGCTCACGAGCCAAGGCTGTGGCAATAAACTCTGCCGCGGCAATGATTCGATTCTCGTACAGTCTTTCTTGATCCAAGGAAGCCACAAGCCACTCTAGGATATGCCCCGTTGTTTGTACTTTTCGATCAACATCATCATCACGGTCGTCGGGGTACTTGAACCATTCTGTACTGAATGATCCATCTCTGTTTTGAAGACGCCGAAGAGTCAGGTTTTGATATTCCCGCACATAAACATTTGCTCGCTGATAGACACCATCTAACTTCCCTGTTGCCCTCAGCCGTCGTTGACACCCATACGCAAGACTAAACAGCCGGTGAGTTCCACCGCAGGGTGCCGTCCTAATCGGCTGCTTAAGTTCCTCCTGCATCAGACGATCGAGTGACCACATTTCCCCATCACTACTCCGCCAGACCGCATCCGTCGGCAGATAGTGTGCGAGCCCAATGAGCGCAAAAGT